>DATIZW010000086.1:0-15828 GCA_035516875.1 Steroidobacteraceae bacterium | reverse complement strand
GGCTCGCTGCCGATCGCGGTAGGAAAGAAGAACAGCTCCGCCCCCATGAGCGCCATGACGCGGGCGGTCTCGGGAAACCACTGGTCCCAGCAGATGCCGACGCCGATGCGCGCGAAGCGCGTATCCCAGGCGCGAAAGCCGGTGTCGCCGGGCGCGAAATAATTCTTCTCCTGGTAGCCGGGGCCGTTCGGGATGTGCGACTTGCGATAGACACCGAGCGTGCTGCCGTCGGCGTCGACGATGGCGATGGAGTTGAAATAGACCGGTCCCGCGTGCTCGAAGAAGCTGATCGGCAGCACCACGCCGAGCTCGCGTGCCAGCGGGGCAAAGTGCCGCAGCGCGCGGCTACCGGCGAGGGGCCGAGCGAGGGCGAGATGGCGCGCATCCTGCTCGATGCAGAAGTACGGTGTCTCGAAGAGCTCGGGCAGCAGGATGATCTGCGCGCCGCGCGCGGCGGCCTCGCGCACCAGCCGCTCGGCGCGGGCGATGTTGCCGTCGGTGTCCCAGTCGCAGGACATCTGGATGGCCGCCACGGTCACCGGGCGTGGCGCGCTGCGGAAATGCTCGGGCTCCTGCGACATCGATCACCTGCCATGCCGGCCGTGAGACTGATTCTACCCGACGCCGCGGCTGCGCCGCCGGAGGCGACCGGCCGTCTCAGCCGCGCGTATCTCAGCCGTGCGTAAAGGACACCAGCCGCGACGTGCAACCGTGGCGAGCTAGGGGCGCGCGCGGGCCGCCCGTTCGGCGAGTGAGTGGTGCACCTGCTCGGTGATGCGGATGGCGGTCTCGAGCGCGGTGAGACCCGCCTCGCCCGGAACCACCGGCGGTCGACCCTCGCGGACGCAGGAGAGAAACGAGTCGATCTCCGCCTTGAGCGCGTCACCCGGCTCGAGGCTCTGCTCCTCGATCGTCACCGGCAGGGGCCCGGGGGGCTCGGTGCTGGCGCGCTTGCGGATCACGGTGAGGATCTTCTGCTGCAGATCGAGTGACAGGTACGCGTCGTCCTCGAAGATGCGCAGCTTGCGCTCGGTCTTCATGCTGACACGCGAGGCCGTCGCGTTGGCGACGCAGCCATTGGCGAAGCGCAGCCGGGCGTTGGCGATATCGATCTCATCGGAGAACACCGGGGTGCCCACGGCGTCGATGGTCGCGATCGGTGCCCCGACGATGGTCTGCACGATGTCGATGTCGTGGATCATCAGGTCGAGCACGACGTTCACGTCCGTGCCACGCTCGCGGTAGGGTGCCATGCGGTGGCACTCGACGAAGTTCGGCGACTTCAGGTACGGCTCGGCGGCGAGGATCGCGGCGTTGAAGCGCTCGAGATGACCGACCTGCAGAATGCGCTGCGCGCGTGCGGCGACCGCGATCAGCTCGCGTGCCTGCGCCGGCGTCTCGGTGATGGGTTTCTCCACCAGTACGTGCGCGCCAGCCTCGAGGAAGTCGCGCGCGATCGCAAAGTGGGCGGGCGTCGGCGTGACCACGCTCACCGCATCGACGCTGCCGAGCAGGTCGCGATGATCGGCGAGCGCTCGCGCCCTGAGCTCCGCGCCGACCGCCTCGCGGGTGTCGGCGCGTGCATCGACGACCGCGAGGAGCTCGCAACCCTGCGCCTGCGCGTACTTCTGCGCGTGAAATCGGCCAAGGTAGCCGACGCCGATGACTGCGGCTCTGATTTTCTCCATGGGAACGCTATTATGCGCGCGCCCATGGCTACCACGACCCCGACCCCGCCCGCGGCAGCACCCGCGCGCACGCGCGCGCTGTCCGAGACGTACCGCGCACTGCCCCCGGGGGTGCGAAGCCGGCTCATCATCTACGGAGTGGCACTGCTTTTCGGCATCCTCGGGATGCCGCTGCTCATCTGGTTCGCCGGCAACCGCGTGCTCGGGCCGTACACGCACGGCCAGAACCTGCACGCCGGCCCCTTCGCACTGCTGGGCGACTTTCTGCTCGGCCTGGTGCACGGCTCGGCGGTGTTCTGGGCGGTCGCCGTGGGGCCCGCCGCGCTGGTGCTGCTGCTGCGGCTGATGATCCGGCTGATACGCGCGATCCCCGCCACCCGGCGTGGCTGACGCCGTGCGTCGCACTGCCGCATGGGGAGCTTCCGCCGCTCGCCCGGCGCTCGCGAGCGAGGGGCGGGATGGTCACTTCGGCCAGTACAGCCAGACCGCGACAGCGAACATAATCAGGGTGGCGCCATGTGCGGCGAGGCGCCAGGGACGCTCGCGCTGCTGTGCGTAGAAGCTGCCGCAGCTCACCAGGGCGAATGCCGTGAATACGAGGATGGCCCGAATCAGCGTCGCGTGCTCGGGCGCAAAACGCGCCTCGTCGGCGGGCAGGAACAGGATCACAATCCAGGTCATAAGTAGCCCCATCGCCAGGGCAACCGCCGAACCTGCGAGAATCGCCAGAAGTGCCGCCAGAGGTCGCATGTGGTGAGAAGTGAGACTAGGCTGCGAGCAGCCCTACTTGCTAAAAGCGAACCGCGCGCTCTAGCCTTGCTCTAAGAGTCTACCGAACCTGCGAGTCCCACGATGCCTTTACCCCTGCGCCGGTCCTCCGGATGGTTAACTGCCGCCGCTCTGGCGATCATGGCGCTGGCGCTGGCGGGATCCGTCCAGGTCCCGGCGAGCACCGTGCAGCTGCCCCCGGGCGCGATCGCGCCGACCGACGCCCAGCGCGCCACGGCGCGCAAGATCGGGCGCATCCTCGAAGACGCCCATTACAGTCGCGCGGCGATCGACGACAGGATGTCGGACACGATCTATCAGCGCTATCTCGAATTTCTCGACGGCCAGCGCAGCTACTTCCTCGCGAGCGACATCAACGACTTCAACGGCTACCGGCTGCAGTTCGGCGACATGATCCGCACGGGGAATATCGACCCGGCGTACCTGATCTTCGCCCGCTTCCAGCAGCGTAACCGCGAGCGCATTCAGCACGCGATCGCGCTGCTGCAGACCGAGCCCGACTGGACGCTGAACGAGTCCTTCGAGTTTGACCGCTCGCATGCGGCCTGGCCGGCCGACCAGGCGACGATGGACGAGCTGTGGAGAAAGCGCGTCAAGAACGATGCGCTGTCGCTGATGCTCACCGGCAAGAGCTGGCCGGACGCCGCCGACGTGCTGCGCAAGCGCTACGAGCGGGTGCTGAAGCGCGTCGACCAGGTGACCACCGAGGACGTGTTCGAGAATCTGATGAACGCGTATGCGCGCGCCTTCGACCCGCATTCCAGCTATTTCTCGCCGCGCAGCTCGGAAGAGTACCGCATCCAGATGAGCCTCAACTACGACGGCATCGGCGCCTCGCTGCAGCTGGTCGATGACTACGTCACCATCATGAACGTGCTCGAGGGCGGCCCCGCGGCGGTCGCCGGCACGCTCAAGGTGAACGACCGCATCATCGGCGTCGGCCAGGGTAAGGACGGACCGTTCACCGACGTGATCGGCTGGCGGCTCGACGATGTGGTGCAGCTCATTCGTGGCAAGGCTGGCACGATGGTGCGGCTGCAGGTGCTGCCCGCCGGCGCCGCCCCGGGGAGCACCGAGAAGGTCCTCGAGTTCGTGCGCAACAAGGTGACGCTCGAAGCTCAGGCCGCGCACAAGGAAGTGAAGACCGTGGTACGCAACGGGCGCACGCTCAAGATCGGCGTCGTCACCGTGCCCGGGTTCTACCAGGACATCGCGGCGCAGAACGCCGGCGACGAGAACTACCGCAGCACGACGCGTGACGTGCTCAAGCTCTTGAACCAGCTCAAGGCCGAGAACATCGACGGCCTGGTGCTCGATCTGCGTAACGACGGTGGCGGCTACCTTCCGGAGGCCACCGCGCTCACGGGGCTGTTCATCGACCACGGCCCAGTGGTGCAGCTGCGCGATACGTCGGGGCGGCTCGAAGTGCTCGATGATCCGGAGTCAGGACCCGCCTACGCCGGGCCGCTCGCGGTGCTGGTGGACCGCCTGAGCGCCTCGGCTTCGGAGATCTTCGCCGGCGCCATTCAGGACTATCACCGGGGCGTGATCCTCGGACAGACGACCTTCGGCAAGGGGACGGTGCAGAATCTGGTGCAGCTCGACCGCTGGTCCGACAAGCCGGTGAACGGGCAACTGACCGTCACCATCGGCAAGTTCTATCGCGTGACCGGCGAGAGCACCCAGCACCGCGGCGTCGAGCCGGACGTGCCGCTCGCCTCGGTGCTCGACACCAAGGAGGTGGGCGAGAGCACGCTCGAATCCGCGTTGCCCTGGGACCGGATCGCCGGCGTACCCTTCAAGGCGAGCGCCGGCACGGCCGCCGCGCCGCCGGTGGCCGCGCTCGCCACGGAGGAGGATGCACGGGCGCAGCAGGATCCTGACTACAAGTGGCTGGTCTCGGACATCGCCGCGATCGACTCGGTGCGCGACCAGCACACCGTGTCGCTCAACCTGCAGGTGCGCCGCGATGAGCGTGCGCGCATCGACAAGGAGCGGCTCGAGCGCGAGAACAGCCGCCGCTCGGCGAAGAATCTGCCGCCCGTCAAGAGCGTCGAGGAGCTGGAGAAGAACAAGGACGAAGCCGCGGACGTGGTGCTCGACCAGGCCACCCAGGTCATGGCGGACATGGTGACCGGCGCCCACACACCACCGCAGAAGACCGCGCGCGCCAACTGAAGGCGCGCCGCGGCCTCAGCGCACCAGCACGCGGAACAGGTCCCAGGTATCGTCGGCGAGGACGTTGGGCAGCGGCACAGCCGCCGAGCCGGCCGGTCCCCTCTCGAGCGCGTCACCCGCGGTCGGCGCGACCGAGTCCATGAGGGGCGTGCTGTCGTTGGCACCGCGGTAGCGCGCGACGCGCTTGAGTCGCCCGACCTGCTCCCTGATCTGCGCGGCAAGGCCGGCGCGCTCGGCCAGCAGGCGATGTGCCCGCGCGATCTGCCCCATGAGCAGCACGCACTCCTTCGGTGAGCCGTAGTCGGCGCCCGCCTCGCGCTGTGCGGTGGCCTCGCGTGCCAGCGTGACGAGCGGTGTCCTGAGCTCCGTCAGCCGCAGGCACAGCACTTCGGCATAGGCGATGGCGGCGATGTTGATGGCGCGGCGTGCCGAGAGCGACAGCCCGGGGAATTGCGGCGCCGACTCGCCGTCGATGTCCTCGACCAGCTTCTGCGCGGCGGCAAGCGCGGCACTCGCGGCATCGAGCGCCGTGCGCGCCGCGCCGATGCGGCGCTCGAGGGCACGGCGCCGGAAATAGTGCCAGAAGCGCGTGAGCGTGCCGCGCTCGCTCTCGAGCGCAGCGAGCTGCGCGCCGGCCTCGAGGTGATCGGCCTGCGCAGAGGCGAGATCCTTCTCGGCGCCGTGGCGGCGGGCGAACTGCGCGCGGTTGTGCTGTGCGAGGTGCGCGCGGCGCTCGCGTTCCTCCTGCTGTCGTACCAGGTCGGCGACGAATTGCGTGAGGAGCTCCCGCCCGGACTGCCACAGCCGACGCAGCTGGTAGAAGACCAGCGCCGGGTAGGCGGTCGCAGCGCTCCCGAGCCGGGTCTCGAGCGTACCCATCATTTCCTGGGCGCGCTGCGTCGCGCCCTCCTGCTGCTTGATGAGATCCTTGAGGCGGAAGGTCTCCTCCTGCAGCTCCCCGTAGGCCTTTTTCAGCTCCGCGCGGTTGCGGAACAGGGCGAGCACCCGGTGATCTTCTTCATCGGGTGTGCCGTCGGGGCGGAGGCTTAGCTTGAGAAAACCGAGTTGTCGCAGCGCCTTCATGAGAATCGCGGCGGTGGACCGCCACCTCTCAGGCGCCGGGGTCGTGCTCCGTGCGGGATGAGAAGCGATGGCCCCGCTCCACGCAGTACTCCAGCCATTTGTTTAACATCATGTTGCGCGCCCAGCGCTGATCCAGTTCACGCTCCGGGGAGACGCGCGGGACGTGCGTGGAGGGCCGGGCTGCCGCCCGTGGCGGGGCGCGCTCGCCGTGCGGGCTGCTCCACGGCTGGGCTTCGACCAGATGCGCGTCGTGGTAGATGCGCACGCGCATATCGGGGTAGCGCTGCGGGCCGTGCGCGTCGGGCAGCAGGTAAGTGAGGAGCACCGTGCTGGTGTAGGGTGAGCGCTCGGTGACGGTGAGAACGAGGTCACAGTCCCCGGCGACCGCGGAGGCGTAGCGCCCGGCGAGCGCCTTGAGGTCGCCGGCGAGCCAGCCGAGGCGTATGAAGTTGCTTTCGTACAGTCCCATGAGCGCGACGAAGCTGCGCGGCCTGGCGCGCCAGGAGACGACGGTGTGTGTGTCAGCGAGCAGCACGTACCGACTATAACGCACAAGCACCGCGCTGCAAGCCGACTACGACGCGAATCCGTGCACCTTTGCGCATCCCCGCGTCGCTTGCAAATTTCGTGCGACCCGCGGGAAATTGCGACGTGCGCCGCCACAGCGCACACGCGCGGTACGGACCGTGCAACAATATCCAGCTCCACCCCCGCGCGCGCCGCTACGGGCGCAGCCGCCGCTCGATCCCCGTGGTGTTGAGGATACGGCTCGCGATCTCCTCGATCGAGGATTCGCTGGTGTCGAGCGAGGGAATGGCGTAGCGTGCAAAGAGTGCGTCCGCGGCGCGCAGCTCGTACTGCACCTGGCCGCGCGAGGCGTAGCGACTCTCCGGGCGGCGCTCGCTGCGGATCTGCTGCAGCCGCTCAGGGCGAATGGTGAGCCCGAACAGCTTGGCGCGAAACTGCTGCAGCCGCTGCGGGAGCTTTCCCGCCTCGAGGTCGTCCTCGGTGAGCGGGTAGTTCGCGGCGAACACGCCGTACTGCAGCGCCATGTAGACGCAGGTGGGAGTCTTGCCCACCCGCGAGACGCCGATCAGCACCACGTCGGCGTGAGCGTAGTCCCCGCCGCTGCCATCGTCGTTGGCGAGCGCGAAGTTGGTGGCGTTGATGCGCGTGGTGTAGGCGGCGAGATCGGCGATGCCGTGTGCGCGGCCGGCGCGGTGCGTGGAGCGGGTGTTGAGCTCACGCTCGAGCGGACCAACAAACGCCGAGAACATATCGAGGAACAGCGCGTTGGCGGTCATCACCACGTCGCGCAGCTCCTCCTGTACCAGCGTGCTGAACACGATCGGGCGCAGCCCCTCGTCGTGCGCCGCGCGGTCGATGCGCCGCACCGCCTCGTGCGCCTTGTCAAGACTCGACACAAATGGCAAAGTCACCGGCCGAAATTCCAGGCCCTCGAACTGCGTCATGAGGCTGTGGCCCAGCGTCTCCGCAGTCACGCCCGTCTGGTCCGAGACGAAGAAAACGGTTCGACGGCTCACGGCTTCAGGCGACTCGTCAGCTTCCGTTGCGAGGAGCCCGCAGTGTTTCACCGCGCGCCCACCGTAGCAAGCAGTGCACGGCGGTCTTGAGTGTCAGGAGCATCCTTGAGCGCCTACGTCATCCCGTTCGAGCAACTCGGCATGCACGACGTCGACAAGGTCGGCGGCAAGAACGCCTCGCTCGGCGAGATGATCAGCGCGCTCGCGAAGCTCGGTATCAGGGTGCCGGGCGGATTCGCCACCACCGCGGCCGCTTACCGTGAGTTTCTCACGCAGGGCGGCCTCGATGCGCGCATCCGCGCCGAGCTCGCCACGCTCGATGTCGACGACGTCGACGCCCTCGCCGCAAGCGGCGCGCGCATCCGCCAGTGGATGCTCGCCACGCCCCTGCCGCCGGCGTTCGGCGCGGAAGTGAGCGCGCAGCTGCGCCGCATGAGCGGCGGACGCGAGGACACTGCGGTCGCGGTGCGCTCGTCGGCGACCGCCGAGGACCTGCCCGAGGCATCCTTCGCCGGCCAGCAGGAGAGCTTCCTCAACGTACGCGGCGAGGCGGCGGTCCTCAAGGCGATGCACGAGGTGTTTGCTTCGCTGTTCAACGATCGGGCCATCGCCTACCGCGTGCACCAGGGCTTCGACCACGCCGCGGTGGCGCTGTCGGCGGGCGTGCAGCACATGGTGCGCAGCGATCTCGGCGCGAGCGGCGTCATGTTCACGCTCGACACCGACTCGGGGTTCCGCGACGTGGTGTTCATCACCGCCTCCTGGGGCCTCGGTGAGACCGTGGTGCAGGGCGCGGTCAACCCCGACGAGTTCTATCTCTACAAGCCCGCGCTGCGCTCCGGCAAGCTGCCGATCCTGCGCCGCAATCTCGGCGGCAAGGCGGTGAAGATGGTGTACGCCCCGGCGGGCTCCGGGGAGCGCGTGCAGACCGTCGAGGTGCCGGAGGCCGAGCGGCGGCGCTTCTGTCTCGATGATGAGGATCTGGTGATGCTCGCGCGTCAGGCGCTGCTCATCGAGGAGCACTACGGGCGACCGATGGATATCGAGTGGGCGCGCGATGGGGCGAGCGGCGAGCTCTTCATCCTGCAGGCGCGACCCGAAACCGTGCAGAGCCGTGCCGGGCGCACCATCCAGCGGTATGCGCTCAAGGGCCGCTCGCGCGTGCTGGCGAGCGGGCGCAGCATCGGGCAGCGCATCGGCGCGGGAGCCGCGCGCGTCATTACCGAGCCCGGCGAGATGGCGCGGGTGCAGAGCGGCGACGTGCTGGTGGCCGACATGACCGATCCCGACTGGGAGCCGGTCATGAAGCGTGCCGCAGCGATCGTCACCAACCGCGGCGGACGCACCTGTCACGCCGCGATCATCGCCCGCGAGCTCGGCATCCCCGCCGTGGTCGGCTGTGGCGATGCCACGCAGCGAATCCGCGAAGGTCAGGAGGTCACCGTGTCGTGCGCCGAGGGCGACACCGGGCACGTGTACGAGGGGCTGCTCGCCTTCGAGCGCAAGGAGGTGCAGCTCGATTCGCTGCCGAAGATCCCGGTCAAGATCATGATGAACGTCGGCAACCCCGACCGCGCCTTCGATTTCGCCGCCATCCCGAATCACGGGGTGGGACTTGCGCGCCTCGAGTTCATCATCAACCGCATGATCGGCGTGCATCCGCGGGCACTGCTCGAGTTCGACCGCCTCGATGCCGACCTCCAGGAGCAGATCCGTGCGCAGATGGCTGGCTACGCGGAGCCGGTGGGCTTCTACGTCGAGAAGCTCTCGGAGGGAATCGCGCAGATCGCCGCGGCGTTCGCCCCCGAGCCGGTGATCGTACGGCTGTCGGACTTCAAGTCGAACGAGTACGCCAACCTCATCGGCGGCGCGCGCTACGAGCCACACGAAGAGAACCCGATGCTCGGCTTCCGCGGCGCCTCGCGCTATGTCGATGAGAGCTTCCGCCCCTGCTTCGAGCTCGAGTGCCGCGCGCTCAAGCGGGTGCGCGAGGACATGGGCCTCACCAACGTGCAGGTGATGGTGCCGTTCGTGCGCAGCCTCGAGGAGGCGCGCGAGGTCACCGCGCTCCTCGCCAAGAACGGACTGAAGCGCGCGAGCGGCGGGCTCACGGTGATCATGATGTGCGAGCTGCCGACCAACGCGTTGCTCGCCGAGAAATATCTCGACTACTTCGACGGCATGTCGATCGGCTCGAACGACATGACGCAGCTCACGCTCGGACTCGATCGCGACTCGGCGATCGTGGCGCGCCATTTCGACGAGCGCGACGAGGCCGTGCGGCAACTGCTGGCGATGGCGATCGCCGCCTGCCGCAAGCGCGGCAAGTACGTCGGCATCTGCGGCCAGGGTCCCTCGGACCACCCGGACCTGGCGCGCTGGCTGCTCGACCAGGGCATCGAGAGCATGTCGCTCAACCCCGATACGGTGGTGGAGACCTGGCTGTTTCTCGCGCAGCCCGGCGGGTCGGCGCCCCGCGGCCCCTCCTGAAGGCGCGCCGCCCGCGCCTCATTCCCGGCGCGCGCCGCCCGCGGATCATTCCCGGGAACGATCGCGGATCTTCGCCTCGGCGGCCGCACGGTCGTTGTCGTCGAAGGGCTCCACCGTCACCGCCGCAAGCGTCCCGGGCTCGAGACAGCGCACGTTGACGCTGTAGCCGTCGGGATTGGAGCGCGGCACGTAGAAGGACTTCACGCCGCAGTGGCGGCAGAACAGATGCCGCGCCACGCCGGTGTTGAAGGTGTAGGTGCTGAGGCTCGCCTCGCCGCGCAGCAGACGGAAGCGCGCGCGTGGGACGATGAGGTGCAGGTAGCCGCTCATATGGCAGATCGAGCAGTTGCACTCGCTCACCGTGACTCGTGCGGGCGCATCGACCTCGAAGGCGACGGCGCCGCAATGGCAGCCGCCGCGATGGGTCACGAGCGACACTCCGTCAGCCCCCGCCGGCCCAGGCCGGGGCGAACAGCCGCGCACGGTAGTGGCGCAGCTCACGGATCGACTCGTGGATGTCCGCGTAGGCGAGGTGTGTGCCCTGCTTGACGAAACTGTCGGCCACTCCCGGAGCCCAGCGCCGCGCCAGCTCCTTGAGCGTGCTGACGTCGAGATTGCGGTAGTGGAAGAAGCGCTCGAGCTCCGGCATCCAGCGCGCGAGGAAGCGCCGGTCCTGGCAGATGCTGTTGCCGCACATCGGTGAGCTGCCGGGGGTCACGAGGGGGCTGAGGAACTCGAGCGTGCGCCGCTCGGCCTCGCCCACGCTGGTGCGGCTGGCACGCACTCGCGTCAGCAGCCCCGAGGAGCTGTGCTGGCGCTGGTTCCAGTCGTCCATGCGACCGAGCACCTCCTCGCCCTGGTGGATGGCGAGCACCGGCCCGTCGGCGACGATCGCCAGGTCCTTGTCGGTCACCACGGTCGCGATCTCGATGATGGCATCGGACTCGGGCTTGAGGCCCGTCATCTCCAGGTCGATCCAGATCAGGTAGTCGCCGCTCGGCATGTCTATGATGTGCGCTCGGATACGAAGGACTTGGGAGGCGCAACGGGCGGAGGCCAAGTGTAGCAGAGGCCCGCCGCGGGCTTGGCCCGATGCAACGCACAGTGGTTGGACAGGTCATCGCGACCTTCGGGCGCCACCTGCTGGTGCGCGTCGGCGCGGGCGAAGTGCTGCGCGCGCGCCCGTTCGGGCGTGCCCTCGACGCGGTGTGCGGCGACGAGGTGCGCTGTCGGCTCGACGCGCGCCACGACGAAGTCCACGTGGTGGAGGTGCTGCCGCGGCGCAGCGTCCTGTGGCGCGCCAGCAAGCGCGGGCGCGCCGAGGCGGTGGTCGCGAACCTCACGCAACTGCTGGTGGTGCTCGCACCGCTGCCGCTCGCGGATTTTTTCCTCATCGATCGGTACGTCGCGGCCGCGACCGCCGCGGGCATCCCGGCGACTCTGGTCGTCAACAAGTCCGAGCTCGGGATCGAGGCGGCCCTCGGGGCCGAGCTTGATGCGTACACCGCCGCCGGCTTCGCAGCGATCGCCTGCTCCTCCGCGACCGGTGCCGGCATGGAGCGGCTCGTCGCGATGCTCGGCGCCGGCAGCCGCGCCGCACTGGTCGGGCAGTCCGGCGTCGGCAAGTCCTCGCTGGTGCGGCATCTGCTGCCGCAGGCGCGGGTGGCGATCGGAGATCTGGTGCACGAGGAGGAAGGCCGGCACACCACGACCGCCGCGCGGCTCTTCGATCTGCCGCATGGCGCTGCGCTCATCGACTCGCCCGGAGTGCGCGATTTCGCCCCGGCGGTGAGCGCGCTCGATGAGCGTACGCTCGGCTTTCCGGAAGTCGCGCGCCTCGCCACCGGCTGTCGTTTCAGCGATTGCCGTCATCTGCGCGAGCCCCGCTGCGCGGTGCGCGCCGCGGTCGAGGACGGCAGCTGGCACGCGCGACGCTACGAGAGCTACCGGCGGTTGCGCCGCCTGCGCGAGAAGCTGAGCGCCAGGGACGGAGGCTGAGGCGACAGGCCGGACGGCACGCGGTAGATACCTTGCATCGTGATAGCTCGGCAAATTGCTGAACTATCGCTGAACAGGGTGGGCGATGCGTCCCTGGCCAACGCGAGCGTGGCGGCTACTGTCAGCCGTGGCCCACATGTGCTTGAGCAGATGGCGGGCGCCCTCCTGGCGGGCCCCACGCTAACCTTGCGCGCACGTGACATTGCAGGAGACTTCCATGCTGAGTTTACGACCGTTCCTACGGCTGAGCCTGACGAGCCTGGCCGCGCTGCCCTGCCTGTTCATGCTCAACGGATGCGTCGTACATGACCGCGAGGTCGTGCACGAGCCCATCGAGGGCTACTACGACGCCCCACACCACCGCTACTACCATGAGCATGCGTGGGTGGTGTGCGAGGATCGCGACCCGCACTGCCCTCCGGCCTAACTGCCCTCCGGCCTAACTGTCCTCCGGGCCCGACTGCGCTGACTGCACAGTCCCGGCAGACTCAGCTGCGCGTGCGGATGGGCAGCACCGCGGGTTGACGTCAGGGAGGGGTCAGAGCGACTGCCGGCCGGCAAGCGCGTGTGCGAGCGTGCCGCCGTCGACGTACTCGAGCTCGCCGCCGACCGGTACGCCGTGAGCGATGCGACTCGCGCGGATGCCGCGCCGCTGTGCGAGCTCGCTGAGGAAGTGCGCGGTCGCTTCACCCTCGACGGTGGAGTTGGTCGCGAGGATCAGCTCGCGCACGCTGCCCTCACCGAGCAGCGCCTCGAGCTCGCGCACGCCGAGCTGCTCGGGGCCGATGCCGTCGAGCGGCGAGAGGTGGCCCATGAGTACGAAATAGCGGCCACGATAGCTGCCGGAGGACTCGATCGCCACCACGTCGGCGGGCGACTCCACCACGCAGAGCAGCGCCGCATCGCGCTGCGGCGCTGCGCAGATGCTGCACAGCTCGGTTTCCGTGAGCATGCGGCAGCGTCGGCAGCGCGCCACGGCCTCGAGAGCCGCCGCGAGCGCCTCGCTGAGTGCGCGCGCGCCGGGGCGGCCCTCCTGCAGCAGGTGAAACGCCATGCGCTGCGCGCTCTTCGGGCCCACACCAGGGAGCGTGCGCAGGGCGTCGATGAGTTGGCTGAGGCGCGGCGAATGTTTCATCGCACCCCTAGAACGGCAGCTTCATTCCCGGCGGCAGCTGCAGTCCCGCGGTCAGGCTCGCCATCTTCTCCTGCACCCGCGCTTCGACCTTGTGCACGGCATCGTTGGCGGCGGCCGCGATCAGATCTTCGAGCATCTCGCGGTCCTCGCCGCTCACCGTCGGCTCGATCTGCACGCGCTTCACCTCGTGGCGGCCATTCATGGTGATCTTCACCATGCCGCCGCCGGACTCGCCGACTACCTCGATGTTGGCGATCTCGGCCTGTGCCTTCTGCATGCTGGCCTGCATCGCCTGGGCCTGTTTCATCAGATTGTTGAAGTTGCCTCGCATGGAAGCCTTAGGGCGCTCACGCGCCGGATGAGTAAGGTGGGCTCATTTTACCGGGCGCACGGTCTCGGGCAGTACGCTCGCGCCAAAACGCTCGCGCAGGCCCTTGACGCCCGGGTCATCCTCGAATGCACGCCGCGCGGCGGCGAGCTCCGCTTCGGAGGCGCGGCGGGCGATGAGTGCCGGGGTCTCGGCGTCGCCCGGCGCGGGCACGCGGAACTCGAGCCGCACGGTCTCGCCAAAGTAGCGCGACAGGGCCTGCGCGAGCTTCTCCTCGGTCGCCGCGGTGCGCACCATCTGGTTGCGCGGATCGAGACTCAAGCGCACCACGGCGCCCTGGCGACCGAGGAGCGCGCAGTGGCTGGCGAGCTGGCGCGCCGCGCCCGTGAGCTCGAGCTGGCCCACGATCGTCGTCCAGTCCGCGCCCTCGGCTGCGGGCGTCGCGCCCGGATCGCCCGGGGCAGCCGCGCTGCTCCCCGCCGCGGGTGTGGCGGCTTCCGGCGGGCGCGGTGTCGCCGCCCGTGCCGGCGCGCGCACCCCCGCCGGTTCGGCCGCAGGACGGAACGCGAGCATGCGCAGCAGCGTCATCTCGAAGCCGCTGCTCGGTGTGGGCGCGAGCGGCAGGTCACGCCTGCCCGTGATGGCCGTTTGATAGAAGAGCTGCACGTCCTCACGGGCGAGCGCGGCGGCCAGCCGGTCGAGCAGCTCGGGCGGATAGCGCTCATCGCCTTCGTAGCTCGCCAGCGCCTGCCGTAACGCAATGCGCACCAGCAGCCCCGCGAGCTCCTCGAGCAGCTGCGCGTAATCCGGCACGAACTCCGCGAGCCCCTGTGCGTAGCGCAGCAGCTCCGCGGCATCGGCGCGCGCCAGCAGCTCCGCAAGGCGCACCACGTGATCGCGGCTCACCGTGCCAAGCATCGCGCGCGCCTCGCTCTCGCCGGCCCGGCCCGCGCCGAAGGCGATCAACTGATCAAGGAGCGAGAGCGCGTCGCGCATGCTGCCATCGGCTGCCTGGGCGACGAGCGCGAGCGCGGCACCCTCGTAGGCCACGCCCTCGGCCTCGAGGATGCGACGCAGCTGCCCGGCAATCTCCGCCGCCGGCAGTCGCTTGAGATTGAACTGCAGGCAGCGCGACAGCACCGTCACCGGCAGCTTTTGCGGATCGGTGGTTGCGAGCAGGAACTTCACATGCGGCGGGGGCTCCTCGAGCGTCTTCAGCAACGCGTTGAAAGAGTGCGCCGAGAGCATGTGCACCTCGTCCACCAGGTACACCTTGAAGCGCCCGCGCGCGGGAGCGTACTGCACGTTGTCAAGCAGATCGCGCGTGTCGTCGACCTTGGTGCGCGAGGCGGCATCGACCTCGATGAGGTCAGGAAAGCGCCCGGCGTCGATCTCACGGCAGCTCGCGCACACGCCGCATGGCGTCGCCGTCACGCCGTTCTCGCAGTTGAGGCACTTGGCGAGAATGCGCGCGATGGTGGTCTTGCCGACCCCGCGGGTGCCGCTGAAGAGGAATGCGTGGTGCACGCGGCCGCTTTCGAGCGCGTTCACCAGCGCACGCCGCACGTGCTCCTGCCCGACCAGCTCGGAGAAGTTCTTCGGACGCCATTTGCGCGCGAGCGCGGTGTAGCTCATGAAGACCCTAAGTGCACTGGAGGCGGCCCGCACCAGCTTGGGCTCCGGCACCCGACATCGCCGCTGCCGCTGCTGCCTTCCGGCCCTGACGGGATTCACGACTGGTCGTCGCGGAGAAACCGATGCGGGCCACCATGACCGGAGGATTTCATGCTACCACAGCCGTGCCCCGCTCCCGCTCCGGCCGGCCGCCGGCGGCACGCAGGTGGCGGCTGCGCAAAACGGGCACAATCGTGCCACTTGAGGAGCGGGCGGCGCCTGGCGCCGCGGACGCACGGAATCTACATGGGCGCCGACAGCATCGCGAGCAAGGTCCCCGAGGTCACGCTCGTCTTCTGGATCATCAAGATCGCCGCCACGACGCTCGGCGAGACCGGCGGCGATACCGTCTCGATGACGCTCGGGCTCGGCTACCTCGCGAGCACGCTCATCTTTCTCGCCGCGCTCGCGGTGCTGGTGGTGCTGCAGGTGAGCGCGAAGCGCTTCCACCCCTTTCTCTACTGGGCGACCATCATCGCCTCGACCACCGCGGGCACCACGCTCGCGGACTTCGCCGATCGCTCGCTCGGTATCGGCTACTCAGGCGGCTCACTGCTGCTGCTCGCCTGCGTGCTCGGGTCACTCGCCGTGTGGTACCGCAGCGAAGGCTCGGTCAACGTCAGTACCATCAACACCCCGCGCGTCGAGGTCTTCTACTGGATCACAATCACCTTCTCGCAAACACTCGGCACGGCGCTCGGCGACTGGGCGGCGGATGCGGGGCTCGGTTATGGCGGTGGCGCACTGGTGTTCGGCGCGCTGCTCGCGCTCGTCGCGCTCGCCTACTGGCGCACCCGCATCTCACACGTGCTGCTGTTCTGGGCGGCCTTCATTCTGACGCGGCCGCTCGGCGCCACGGTCGGGGACTTCTTCGACAAGCCGATCGCGCAAGGCGGGCTCAACGTCAGCCGTCCGCTCGCC
>DATIZW010000085.1:0-9926 GCA_035516875.1 Steroidobacteraceae bacterium | reverse complement strand
TGAAGGCGAGCGATGAGAAGCTCCCCGTCGCCGGCGCCGTGATGGCGTCGGATGCGTTCTTTCCCTTCCGCGACAATCTCGACGTCGCCGCCGGTTACGGCATCCGCGCGGTCATCCAGCCCGGCGGCAGCAAGCGCGACGCCGAGGTGATCGCCGCCGCCGACGAGCACGACATGGCCATGGTATTCACCGGCATGCGGCACTTCCGGCACTAGAGGTCGCCGTGCCACGGAGTCGCGCGTTTTGCGGCGCCCGCGGGGTGCCATGAAGGTGTTGATCGTCGGCGCCGGCGGTCGCGAGCACGCGCTCGCGTGGAAATGCGCGCGCGCGTCGCGCGTCGCTGAAGTGCTCGTGGCTCCGGGCAATGCCGGCACCGCCACGGAACCGAAGGTGCGCAACGTCGAGGTCGCTGCGGAGGACATTGCGTCGCTCGTGGACCTCGCGCAGCGCGAGCGTGTCGCTCTCACGATCGTCGGCCCCGAGGCGCCGCTGGTGGCCGGGATCGTCGACGCCTTCGCTGCCGCGGGACTCAAGTGCTTCGGGCCGCGCCAGGCGGCGGCCCGACTCGAGGGCTCGAAGGCCTTCGCCAAGGAGTTCCTGCGCCGCCACGGCATCCCCACGGCGCGCTCGGCGACGTTCACGCGCGCCACCTTAGCGGCCGACTGGGTGCGCAGCCAGCGCATGCCGCTGGTGGTCAAGGCAAGCGGCCTTGCCGCCGGTAAGGGCGTGGTGATCGCCGCGTCCGCCGCTGAGGCGCTCACCGCCACCGAGGCGATGTTCGCCGGACAGTTCGGCGCGGCCGGCCGCGAGGTGGTGATCGAGGAATTCCTGCCGGGGGAGGAAGCGAGCTTCATCATTATGGCCGACGGTGCCAACATCCTGCCGCTCGCGACCTCGCAGGACCACAAGCGGCTGAGCGACGGGGATCGCGGTCCCAACACCGGCGGTATGGGTGCCTATTCGCCCGCGCCGCTGGTCACGCCCGCGCTTCACGAGCGCATCATGCGCGAGGTCATCGGCCCCGCCATCCGCGGACTCGCCGCCGATGGCCTGCCCTACACCGGCTTTCTCTACGCCGGACTGATGATCGCGCCGGACGGCACGCCGAACGTCCTCGAGTTCAACTGCCGCCTGGGCGACCCGGAGACGCAGCCGATTCTCATGCGTCTCAAGTCCGATCTGACGGTGCTGTGTGAGGCCGCGCTCGCCGGACGCCTCGACACCGCGAGCGCGCAGTGGGATCCGCGGGCCGCGCTCGGCGTCGTGATGGCGGCCGCGGGCTATCCCGAGGCGCCGCGCCGGGGTGATCCGATCGAGGGGCTCGCCGCGGCCGCACGGCTGCCCGGCAAGATCTTCCACGCCGGCACCCGGCTCGCATCCGGAACGGTATGCACCGACGGCGGGCGCGTGCTGTGCGCCGTCGGCCTTGGCGGCACGGTCGCGGACGCGCAGCGCGAGGCGTACGCGCTGGTCGACGCCGTGCACTGGCCGGGCGTGCAGTTTCGGCGCGACATCGGCTACCGGGCTGTCTCGCGCGAGAGCGCCGACTGAGCAGCATGTCGGACTTCGATCACCCCGCGCCACACGTCATCGAGCTGCGCGTGCGCGCTGAGGACATCGACGCCTACGAGCACGTCAACAACGCCGTGTACCTCAGCTGGCTCGACCGCGCCGCGTGGTCGCACTCGGCTGCGCTCGGAGTGCCGCTCGAGCGCTGCCTGGCGCTGCGTCGTGGCATGGCGGCGCAGCGCATCGAGATCGAATACCTGCGCGCGGCGCTGATGGGAGACGTGGTGCAGGCGGCCACCTGGATCGTGAGCGCCGACGCGCGGCTGCGTGCGGAGCGGCGCTTCCAGGTGCGACGGGTGACGGATGGGGCGACGCTTGCGCGGGCGCGCGTCGACTACGTCTGCATCAATCTCGACTCCGGTCGCGCCGCGCGTATGCCGGAGCTTTTCGCGCGCGCCTACGTGGCGACGCCGCGAGGCTGAACAAGCGGCACCGCTCAGAAGCTGAAGCGGATAAACGCCTCGGGTCCCGTGACGTTCATGTCGACCCGGCCGGGCGAGCTCATGCTGCTGCGCTCGAGCGACACGTGCAGCAGCGAGTACCCGAGCCCCAGGGCGAAGTCGGAATTCAGACGGTACTGGGCGTCAGCGTGCAGATCCTCGAGCCAGCCGCTGAAGTCGTGAACATTGGCCTTGAAGTAGGCCCCGCGCGCGTTGAATGACCAGCGTCGCGAGGGACACCAGGTCACCTCGAGCGGCAGCGCGGGGAAACCGCCGGAGGCCGACACGGTCTGCTGCTGGAAGGTTGCCGCGACGGCCGCCTGCGCCTGGGTCTGGATGGCATAGCCGGCGAGGCCGGTCGCGATCTCGAGCTGCTCGCTGCGATAGAACGAGTAGGTGTAGGTGACGCTGATGCTGCGCCAGTCGAGCGAGCTCTCGAGCTGCTGCCCGGCGGCAAACACCTCGTTGCCGAAGATCACGTTGTTCGCAAGCAGCACGCTGCCGGAGCGGTCCGCCTCGAAATAGTCGACCCGCAGCTTGTTGCGCTCGCGCATGCGCACCATGGCCTCGACGCGCGCCTGCGCGAGCCGCGCGGCCCAGCCGAGGTCCTGCTCGCCATCGAGCGGGGTGCCCATGGTGACCGTCGGCGGGTGCGGCGTCGGGTCGGCGCGGATGAAGGTGTTGAACTTCGGGTAAAAGAAGGAGACGGCGAGGTAGAAATGATCGGTGATCGGGCTCGGCTGCAGAAACTTCGCCGGCGGCAGCGGCGCTCCCGAGTACGGGTCGCGATTCGCGTGAGGGTCCGGATCGGCGTGCGCCGGCACGGCTTGTGACACGAGTAGCACCGCGGCGAGCAGCGGCCTGATGCGCATGCGCACTTACACTCCTGCCGCGCACGGCGCGGCTGGACGAATCTTACTGAGCCGCAGGATGCCCCTGCCAGCGTCGCGCCACGGCGACGTGACTCGATTCGCACATCGGCGGCCTGGAGCCGCTCGGGGTTGCCGCGAGGCGCGCGGCACGCAAGCGTCGGCAGCGGTCGCTAAGCTGCGACTTCAGCGCTTCATCGCCTCGAAGAATTCGCCGTTCGACTTGGTGTCCTTCATCTTGTCGAGCAGGAATTCGATCGCCGCCAGCTCGTCCATGGGGTGCAGGAGCTTGCGCAGGATCCACATCTTGGCGAGCTCGCCCTGATCGGTGATCAGCTCTTCCTTGCGGGTGCCCGAGCGGTTGATGTTGACCGCCGGAAACACGCGTTTCTCGGAGATGCGCCGGTCGAGGTGGATCTCGCTGTTGCCCGTGCCCTTGAACTCCTCGTAGATGACATCGTCCATCTTCGAGCCGGTGTCGATCAGCGCGGTGGCGAGGATCGTGAGGCTGCCACCCTCTTCGATGTTGCGCGCGGCGCCGAAAAAGCGCTTCGGTCGCTGCAGGGCGTTGGCGTCCACGCCGCCGGTGAGCACCTTGCCGGAAGACGGCACCACGGTGTTATAGGCGCGCGCGAGACGCGTGATCGAGTCGAGCAGGATCACCACGTCCTTCTTGTGCTCGACCAGGCGCTTGGCCTTCTCGATGACCATCTCCGCCACCTGCACGTGGCGGGCCGCGGGCTCATCGAAGGTGCTCGACACCACCTCGCCCTTGACGGTGCGCTGCATCTCGGTGACCTCCTCGGGCCGCTCGTCGATCAGCAGCACGATGAGGTACACCTCGGGATGATTGGCAGTGATCGAGGTGGCGATGTTCTGCAGCAGCATCGTCTTGCCCGCCTTGGGCGGGGAGACGATCAGTCCGCGCTGTCCTTTGCCGATCGGTGCCACCAGGTCGATGGTGCGGGCCGTCAGGTCCTCGGTGGAACCGTTGCCGCGTTCGAGCTTGAGGCGCTTGGTCGGGTGAAACGGCGTGAGGTTCTCGAACAGCACCTTGTTGCGCGAGCTGTCGGGCGAGTCGAAGTTGATCTCGCCGACCTTCAGCAGCGCGAAGTAGCGCTCGCCGTCCTTCGGCGGTCGGATCAGACCGGAGATCGTGTCGCCGGTACGCAGGTTGAAGCGCCGGATCTGGCTCGGACTCACGTAGATATCGTCCGGGCCGGCGAGGTAGGAGCCGTCTGCGGAGCGCAGGAAGCCGAAGCCGTCCTGCAGGATCTCGAGCACGCCGTCGCCGTAGATGTTCTCGCCGTTCTTGGCGTGCGCCTTGAGGATCGAGAAGATGATGTCCTGCTTGCGCGAACGGGCGAGGTTCTCGAGTCCCATCGACTCGGCCATCTTCACCAGCTCGTGGATCGGCTTCGCCTTCAGCTCGGTGAGGTTCATCGAGCTGCGCGACTGGGTGAGCTCCGCGGGACTGATGATCTCCGAGTCGTCGGCGTCGAACACCTCGGGCTCGTGCATCATGTCATCGGGGCGCCCGCCGCCGTTGCCGCGGTTACCGTCACGGTTGCCGTGTCGCGGGCCCTTGTTGGGCCGGTTGCGGCCCTGATTGCCGAGATAGCCTCTCACAGGTTGCTGTCCAAAAATGCCGAAAGCTGGGATTTGGAGACGGCGCCGACTTTCTGCGCCTCGACCGTGCCGTTCTTGAAGAGAATCAGCGTCGGTATGCCGCGGATGCCGAACTTCGGCGGCGTCTGCGGGTTCTCGTCGATGTTGATCTTCGCGACCTTGATGCGGTCGTGATATTCGCTCGCGATCTCATCGAGAATCGGGGCGATCATTTTGCAGGGACCGCACCAGTCGGCCCAGAAATCCAGCAGCACAGGCTTGTCGGACTTGAGAACGTCCTGTGCGAATGTGGCGTCAGTGGTGTGCACAATGTGCGGACTGCTCACGCGGTTCAACCTCCGTCAAATGCAGAGCCTGCAAAATCGCCTGGAAACGCAAGTGAAATCCAAGACGCGCGGTGGGCCTTGAGGCGGGAAAAGCGCCGCCCGGCGCTCCCGGTAAACGGTTACACTAATAACTCGTGATTGAGTATGCGTCCAAAAGGAATTAAGGAACTTTGGGGTGGCAGGCGCGGACCTGCCGGCCCGCTGTCTGACTCACTTTGTAGCGCTTCCCGGGCCGTTTTTCAAGTCTGGCGTCGCATTTTTCCAATAACACTCACTCCCGTTTGATGAGCGATCCAGCGCCTTCCGTGACCTTCGCCTCGCTCGGCCTCAAGCCCGAGGTCATGGCAGGCATACAGCAGGCCGGCTTCGTCGATTGCACGCCGATACAGGCACAGACGTTGCCCCTCGCGCTCGCCGGCCGCGACGTCGCCGGCCAGGCACAGACCGGCACGGGCAAGACTGCAGCCTTCCTCGTCGCGCTGTACCAGGCGCTGCTCACACGGGCGGTGGCGCCGAGCCGCGCCGCGACCTCGGTGCGCGCTCTCATCGTCGCGCCCACCCGCGAGCTCGCCGTGCAGATCCACCGCGACGCCCTCACGCTCGGCGCCCACACGCGACTGCGCCACATGGTGGTGTTTGGCGGCATCGACTACGAGAAGCAACGCCAGCAGCTGAGCGAAGGCTGCGACGTGCTGATCGGCACTCCCGGCCGGCTGATCGACTACTTCAAGCAGCACGTGTTCGACCTCAAGCACGCGCAGGTGCTGGTGCTCGATGAGGCCGACCGCATGTTTGATCTGGGTTTCATCGCCGACATCCGTTATATCCTGCGCCGCCTGCCCGCTCCCGAGCGGCGCCAGTCGATGCTGTTTTCCGCGACGCTCTCGCACCGGGTGCTGGAGCTCGCCTACGAGCACATGAACAACCCCGAGCTGGTGCGCATCGAGCCCGACAAGATGACCGTCGACCAAGTGCGCCAGCTCATGTACTACCCGGCCATGGAGGAGAAGGTGCCGCTGCTAATCGGCTTGCTGCACCAGAGCGAAGCGCACCGCACGCTGGTGTTCGTCAACACCAAGCGCAGTGCCGAGCGGCTCGAGGCGGTGCTGCGCGCCAACGGCTTTCACGCCCAGGCGCTCTCCGGCGATGTGCCGCAGAACAAGCGCCTGCGCTTCCTGCGCGACTTCCATGACGGCCGCCTCGCGGTGCTGATCGCGACCGATGTCGCCTCGCGTGGCCTGCACATCCCCGATGTCAGCCACGTGTTCAATTTCGATCTGCCACAGGACCCGCCCGACTACGTGCACCGTATCGGGCGCACCGCCCGTGCCGGCGCGGAAGGCGACGCCATCAGCTTCGCCTGCGAGGAATACGCGGTGGGGCTGCCGGACATCGAAGGTTATGTGGGTCACAAGATCCCCTTCGCACCGATCACGCCCGATCTGCTGGCGAGCGGCCTCGTCGCGGCGCCGCATGCGCATCGGCCCCGCCATGGGGGTGGGCGCGGCCACGGCGGCGTGCGTGAGCGGCGCGGGTCACGCCCGGGCGGTCGCCGAGAGCACCGACGGGGGCGCTGAGGCGGGGCGCTGACGAGGGCCGCCACCGGGTACGGCGGGTGCCGGTTGGAGCGGTCGTGGCACTCGGCGCGCCGCTCGGCTAAGCTCTGAGTTCTGGCGGCCGCCGCCAACAACCCCGGGGCGTCGGGGTGAGCCCTTAATGGCGGAGATCGAAGACAACGTCGACCGCGAGCTCTTCCGCAACCTGGAGAAGCTGCGCCAGCTGCGTATCGAGCATCGTGATCTCGATGAGGTCATCTCGCGTCTGTCGCTCGACCTGCACGTCGATCAGCTGCAGCTGAGGCGCCTCAAGAAGCGCAAGCTGCTGCTCAAGGACCAGATTGCCCGCCTCGAGAGCCAGTTGATCCCGGACCTGAACGCTTGATGAACGACGCCATCAGCACCGTGCGAGGCGTCCTGCTGCAGCTCGCCTCGCCGCAGCTCATCGCCCCTGCCGCCGCGATTCTCATTGCCGCCCTGATTGCGCTCTGGGTCGCGCGCGTGCTGCGGGCCCGGCGCGCGCGCGATGCCGCGGCCGATCTGCCGTTGCCGGCGCATTGGCTGGACCATGCGCTCGAGGGCGCCGTGATCCTCGCGCCGATCCTGGCGGCGCTCGCGACGCTGCTCAGCGGGCACGTGATCCTCGCCGCCGTGGGTACTGCCACCGCACCGCTCGACGCTGCGGTGCAGATCGTCGCGGTGCTGGCATTGCTGCGACTCGGGGTGTTCGTCCTCGGCCTGTTGCTCGGACCGGGCTCCTGGGTGCGCGCGCGCGGCCGGCGCATCACCTTCGTTCTGTGGGTGATCGCGGCGGTGGCGATGCTCGGCTGGCTCGACGACATCGAAGGCGTCCTCAACCACATCAGCCTGGTGCCCGGCAAGACACAGTTCAGCCTCTGGGCCGTGCTCAAGGGGCTGGTAGTGGTCACGGCATTCGTGATCGTGGCCAGCCTGATTGCGCGCGCCATCGAGCGGCACATCCTGCGGCTCGATCAGCTGGCGGTCTCCACGCGCGTCGGCATCTCCAAGTTCACCTACTTCCTGTTGGTGAGCCTCGGAGTGCTGCTCGGCATCAACGCCGCGGGTGTCGACATCACCACGCTCAACGTGCTGACCGGCGCGATCGGTCTCGGGCTCGGCTTCGGCCTGCAGGCGGTCGCCAGCAATTTCGTCAGCGGCTTCGTGCTGCTGATGGACAAGTCCATCAAGCCCGGCGACGTCATCAGCTTCACCACCCACGACGGCGCGAGCACCGGCAATTTCGGCTGGGTACAGGAGCTGCGCGGGCGCTACGTGGTCGTGCGCGACCGCGACGGCGTCGACACCCTGGTCCCCAACCAGAACCTGATCACCAGCTCCTTCATCAACTGGAGCTACTCGGACCAGCGTGTGCGGTTGAAGCTGCCGGTACTGGTGAGCTATGACGACGACCCGGAGATCGCGTTGCAGCTGCTGGTGCAGGCGACCGAGAACCACCCACGCATCCTGCGCGATCCGCCGCCGGTGTCACGTCTCATCAGCTTCGAGGACAACGGCATGCGGCTCGAGATCCGCTTCTGGATTGCCGACCCGGTCAATGGTGTCAACAACGTGCGCTCGGACGTGAATCGCGCCATCTGGCGCATCTTCCGCGCTCACGGGGTGACCATCCCGGTGCCGCAGCAGGACACGCGCGTGCTCGAGGCACGCGCGCGGCGCTTGCGGCCCGGGTTCGCCGCAGCGGCGCCGCCCGCCGGGTCGGACCACGCCGCTGACTAGCGGGCCGCCGTGCCGCTGTCGATCGCCCCAGGCATCGCTATCCCGGACGACGAGCTATCGCTGTCGTTCGTGCGCTCGGCCGGACCCGGCGGGCAGAACGTCAACAAGGTGGCGACCGCGGTCCAGCTGCGCTTCGACCTCGCGCGCAGCACGGTGCTTGACGAGGCGGTGCGCGCGCGGCTTCGGGCCTTGAGCGGCCGACGACTCACGGCCGCGGGCGAGATCCTCATCATCGCGCGCAACCATCGCACGCAGGAAGCTAACCGCCGCGCGGCCGAGGAGCGCCTCGCCGAGCTCATTCGCCGCGCGTTGACGGCGCCGCGCCCGCGCAAGGCTACGCGGCCCACGGCTGCCTCGCGCGAGCGACGGCTCGAGCACAAGGCACGGCAGCGCCGCGCCAAGCGGCTGCGCGCGACACCGCGTTGGGAGGAGTAGCCGCGCCGCTACCCGCGCCGGCCGCCACCGCCCCTGCGTGCGCCGCCGCCGCCGCCGCGCGAACCCCTGCTCGAGGCGCCGCGGCTGCTGCTCGCACTGGCGCGCGACCCGCTGAATCCTTCCGAGCCGCCACCGAAGCCGCTGCGGTTGCCGCCGCCACTCGAGACGCTGCGATCACCGATGCGGTCCCCGCCGCCACCGGCCGGTTGGGTGCTGACGCCGCCTCCGCGGCCGCCGGCGCCGCCGGCCGGTTGCGTGCCCGCGCTCGGCCCGCGCCCGCCGCCACCGCCCGCTGGCTGCGTGCTGACACCCGCACCACGGTTGCCGCCATAGCGGTTGGCGGTGGAAGCATCGCGATACGGCGTGCCGCCACGGTGCTCGGGTCGGTGTTGCCAGCGGTTGCCATTGCCGGCGCCGCCGCCGCCGGCGCGGATGAAGTTGTTGTTGTTGTTGATGACCACGGTGCTGCTGTGTCCCCAGCCGCAACCCCAGCCCCACGCGCCTCCCATCCAGGCACCCATCGCCAGGCCGATGCCGAAGGAGATGGCCAGCGATCCCGGCGGCGGAGGCGGCGGGTAGTAGATCGGCGGGTACGGGTAGACCGGCGGACCGTACACCACAACCGGGCTGTACGAAGGCACGTACACCACCTGTGGATTGGCCTGCTGGATCACGATGACCTGCGAGCCCTCGACCTGCTCGGTCGTCACCACCTGTTGCGGTGTCGATGTCAGGTTGCCGTTGGCCTTGGCCTTGCCGCGCATGCGCTGCACGGCATCCATGACGCCCTGCTCCTGCGCGAGAAAGGCGTTGCCGAGATCGGTGGTCCACTGGATGTCGTCCGTCAGCCGCTTGACCACTTCCGGCAATCCGGCCAGCGCCTGGACACTCGGGTCCCACGGCTGCTTGGCGACCGCATCCGCAAGCGCCTGGTCCTTCAGCCCCTGGTTCTTGGCGAGCCACTGCTGCAGCTGCACGAGCTCGACGGGATAGGTGGAGGCCGCGAGCACCTGGGCGAGGAGCGGATCCGGGTAGAGCGCGATGGGTGCGACCAGGGAGTCGAGTTGGTCGGGCGGAATTTGTCCGCTCGTTGCGGACGATGCCGGAGCCGGAGGTGGCTGCGCCTGCGGCGGCGTCCGGGCGGCCGGCGGGGGTGGCTGTTGGGTCGGCGGCGGTGGCGGCGTGCCCGGCGGCGGCGTGCTGGCGCAACCGGCTACGCTCGCGGCCGCGCACGCAGCCGCGAGCGCGACGAGGAACACGAGCGGACGCTGCAGGCCTCGAGGAATTCGCTGGCGCTTCATTGTGCTCTCTATGCCAGTGCGCACTGCGGCGGTTACTCCGTGA
>DATIZW010000084.1:0-35126 GCA_035516875.1 Steroidobacteraceae bacterium | reverse complement strand
AGACGAGTCGATCTCGGCGGAGGAGGGCGGCACCGGGACGCCCGCGAGGTCGAACTGCGGCGCGAGACCCGGGACGTTCGGCAGCTCGTTGCTGCTCTTCGCGCCCGAGATGAGAAGACTCAGGGTGTCAGTCGGGCTCAGAGGGTAGCGGAAGAACCCGAACACCTGTCCCTGCCTGGTGAAGTCATGAACGGGTGTCGGCCCCGCGGTCGCCGAGCTGAAGGCGGTGTTGCTCTGCTCGTAGAGCGCGCTCAGGTAAGCGCTCAGCCCGTCGTGGCAGCCCGTGTACTCGAGGCTCGGCTCGATCGTGTCGCGCTGCCCGACGCGCAGGCTCGCGGCGCTTGCGGAAGGATCCTGGCAGCCGTCTTTGGTCTCGATGTTCACGACGCCGCCGGTGGCGTAGCTGTAGCGCGCCGGCAGCACGCCATCGAGGAGATCGAGGCGCTTGACGAACGTCGGGTTGATCATCGAAAGGAACGGCGGGTTGGTGTTGATATCGAGCGGGATCAGCACGCCGTTCACCTGGTACTGGAACTGCGGCCCCTCGGTGTTGCGGATGTGGATCTGCTGGTTCTGATCGATCGAGACGCCGGGCATCTGCGCGAGCACATCCGAAATGGGCGCGGTCTTGCCCTTAGGCGAGGCTGCGATGTCCTCGGCGCTCGCCCCGTACTGGTTCGCGCCGGTCGGGGAGACGGCCGGTCCGGCGGTGGAGCTGGCTTCGATGACCACCGTGCTCAGGCCGCTCTCGCTGACGGCGGCGTCGGCCGACAGGGCGGGCTGCATCGCCGGCGTTTGCGCGTGCGCCAGCGAGGCGGCGACGCTTGTCGCGATGAGAGCTGCCAGGGCCACGGATGCGTGGTGCCAGATGCACATAATGCGGATGCGAACCATTCTCATTCTCATCATAGAGACCCGGGATACCCAGGTCAACGACGCCGGGCGCGGGGGAATCCAGATGAGCTGTTTCCGGCGGCCGAGGCGCTGCAGATGCTGCGGCTCGCCGAGGTCGAAGGCGGCGACATCCGCCTCACCAAGGCGGGACTCGAATTTGCGAGCGGCGAGACCGACGAGCGCAAGAAGCTCTTCGCGCGGCAGCTGATCACCTACGGCCGCTCGCGGCGCACATTCGCCGCGCGCTCGATGAGCGTGCGTGTCACACCGCGCCGAAGAGCCGCTTCCTCGACGAGCTCGAGGACTGCATCGCCGAGGACGCCGCGGAGCAGACGCTGCGCACCATCATCAGCTGGGGCCGCTAGGGAGAAGTGTTCGCCTACGACGACCATTGGCAGGCGTTCAGCCTCGAGAATCCCGCCTGAGCGGCGCGCCCGGTCGCCGGCCCCGCCCGCCGGGCTCAGGATGAGTGGGTGGCGCGCCGGGCGGCAGCACGCTGCAGGTAGGGCAGCTCGGTCTTATCGTAGGGCCGCTGCCTGCCGCGGCTGCGAAGGCTGTGCCAGAACCACAGCGCTTCCAGACGAAACAGCGCGTAACCCTCGAGCATTACAGGCCCGCCCTGCGCGCCCGCGAGGTGATCGAGCAGGGTCGACACCGGCTGGAACCAACCGGGACGCTGCGACAGCTGAGTCAGGAGCTCGGTCACCGCTGGGTGGACGCGGCCGTCGCGCACGAAGCCTTTGCCAAAATGAGTGCTGACGATGCACAGGCCGCGTTCGCGTTCGAGTTGCGCCTGACGCGTCGGACTCAGCAACTCGATGAACTCCTGCACGTTGTCGGCAAAAGAGCTGGGAAAGAACGCGGCGACGCCCGGAGTGCCGGCAGTCCGATAAGGCACGGCGGAGGTGATGTTCCACAGGTTCAACTCGTCGTACGTGAAGCTGCGTACGTAACGCAGGTGTCGCTCGGCCAGGTCAGCCCAGTAATAAGGCGAGTTTGTGCGATGACCCTCGGCAGGCCCCTCGTGGCGACCAGCGAGCGCGCCGTACAACCAACGCCACAGTCGGAAGCGGAAGCGATCGACTCCCCAGTACAGGTTGTCGCGGTTGTGTCCATGGGCCGCGTAGGCGGTCGGGTGATTGCCCAGCGCCTGCTCGTAGACTTCGAACGCTGCCTCGATCTGCGCCCGCGTGCTGGACTCCATACGGGCGCCGTGAAAGGCGATCTCGAAGCCGCGCGCCTGAAGCTCCCGCATGTAGCTCGCATACGCCCGGTCTTCGAGGGAGTCCGACCCCTGATAGTCGCTCGGGCCGTGGTACGGCAGCGGCCAGACTGTTTTCGTGGTGCGAAACCCGAGCCGGTCCAGGAGCTCATAGATCGGGCGAATGTACTCGAGCGTCGCGATGTCCGTGTCATCGAAGATCGTGAACGCAAACTGTCTGCCGCCCGGGAATGAGACGCTGGTGCGGGTCATGGGCGCCTCAGAGATGATCGCCCCAGGCATCGCCGCGCGTGACCATCCAGGCACTCAGATCGGTGCTGAGCCCGTGCCGGCCGCCGGGGTCGCGGAGCAGCAGGTGAATGTTACCGGGCATTCGAATGAACCCGGCCCTGAGCAGCGGCCCCCGCAGCGCGCCACGGGAGGCGGTCAGCAGCAGCGCGTCGTAGTTGGCCGACCTTGCCCAGCGGCGCGCGACCGCCAGCACGCGCGGCAGCGCGGCCGGGCAGCCCGGGTCGAGTACCAGATCGACTACCGAGCCGATGCCGAGCCCCGCGATCCTCGAGTCGTCGGTTCGCTGCGGGTGCGCCAGCACGGCCAGGGCCACGAGCTCAGCGCCGCGGTAGACCGACGCGAAGCAATAACGTCCGTTTGCGCCGTTCCCATAGCGCCAGGCCAAATAAGCACCCGAGCGTGTGGCGGAGCAGCGCAGGTCGCGCTGCGCACGAGCCCACAGACCATCGAGCGCTGCCGCCTCCGGCAGCCGCTTCGCGAGGATGGTGGTCAGCCCGTGCCCGGTTAGCGCGCCTGGCAGCCGCATTGCTCCCAGGCCGAGCGTGACGAGCGTGCCGATCACAGCGGCAACTGGCGCGGACTTTGCCACCCGGACGCCGAGCGATACCGCAGCCGGCAGGCCGCTGAGGTGCTCGAGGCGCCCGAAATCGACCTTGCGAAGGATGCGCCCAGGGCGCAGCGGGTCCACGTAGTCGCGCACGGCGCCCAGGTCGACCATGCCCAGCGCGGTCGATAATCGCCGCGGCAGAAGCGCGGCGGGCATCGAGGCAGCAAGTCCCAGATGCCTCAGCAGCTCCCTCAGGAGCAGGAAACCTATGGGACCGTTGCGGTGTTCCTCGAGGACCCAGTACCCCTTGATCCAGTGGGCCGCCGCGTGTTCGCTGCCGTTCCAGAAGCGCGCCGGAATGGAGGTCACGTAAGCGACCAGACGGGTGCCGGCGAATACGCCTACCGTTGGCGGTCCCTTGCCGGGCTCAAAGGGATTGGCCGCCGCCGCGGTTCGGAACATCTCCAGTACGCTGTCGGAGGTGGCAGCAGGATCCCATGCGGCTGCCCGGAAGAATTCCGCGATCGAGTCCGCGTCCGCTTCACTCAGCCGACGGACTTTCAGGGGCTCAGGCATTTGTTCAGGCGAAACTCGAAATTCGCGCGGATGTTAGCATGGCTCGGCGCGACGACCCGGCGGGCCGCCGAGGCTCACTCGAGCCGCTACGGTCACGTGGCCGCGCTTGCGCCGAGGCGGGCGAGACGGCCGCGAGGCGTCATGACTGGATGGCTTTCTAACCGAATGTTGGACGTGAGGCTCGAGTGCCCCAGGGGGCGCAGGCGATGAGGCGTTCGATCCGTCCGACGACGGCAACCGACGCGGGCGTGGTGGTCGGTTTGCTGAGAGACGCCGGCCTGCGGCCGAGTGGCGAGCCGCAGGAGCTTGTCTGGAAGTATTGGCTGCCGCGCGCCGACTGGCCCGGAGCACGCTCCTTCGTCCTGACCGAGGGCGCCGAGCCGATCGCGCACGCCGCGCTCATTCCGGGATGGTGCCGCTGGCAGGCGCAGCGCGTGGCGGTCATTCATCTCATCGACTGGGCGGCGCGCGGCGCGGCGGCGGGCGCGGGCGTCGCGCTGCTGAAGCATATCGGCAGGCAGGCGGCCTTGCTCGCTATCGGCGGCAGCGCGGCGACGCTGCGGATTCTTCCCGAGGTCGGCTTCAGGCGGGCGGGTGTCGTCACGGGTTACGTGCGCACACTATTTCCGCTGCGTCTGCTGCGGGAGCGTGGTACGCCTTTGCCGAGGCGGTTGCTGCGCTGTGCGCGCAGCCTCGCCTGGGCGCTCGCCGCGCCGCGCAGCCGCGACGCCAATTGGCAAGTACGCCGGCTCAGTGGCGCTGACGTCTCGAGAATTGCTGACGTGCTGCCGCGCCCCGCTCGGGGCATGGCCGTGATCGAGCGCAGCGTCGAGCTCTTTCACTATGTACTTGCCTGTCCGGTCGTTCCGCTTGCGCTGTTTGCGGTGGAGTACGCGGGCCGGACGCGCGGCTACTTCATGCTCGCCGCTGTGCCGGGCCAGGTGCGCATCGTCGACTGCTGGATAGATTCGGATGAGGCCGCAGACTGGCGCGCCATGATTCTCTGCGCGGTCGAGCAGGCCAGGCTGGACGCTCAGGCCGCCGAGGTGGTGATCTGGGCCAACGACCCGCTGCTCGCCGCCGCGCTCACCGGCTGCGGTTTTCACGCCCGTTGCGAGACTCCAGTGTGGCTGCGACCCACGGACACCACGGCGCTGCCGCCGGCGCCGTTGCGGGTACAGATGCTGGACAACGACGCCGCCTTTCTGCACGAGGATCGCGCCGGCCATTGGGCCTGAGCGCCCCGCCGCCCGCTGAGGCACCCGGCAATCCCGCTCGTATGCCCGACCCATCCGCATTGCGGCGATCCATTCCGGCTCTCGACGGTATCCGGGGGCTGGCCATCGTCTGGGTGGTCCTTCACAACGCCCTCGCCGGGGCTGCGGCGCCTTCCAGCCCGCTGCTGCATGCGCTGCTCGTAGTGGCCAATCCGGGCTGGATCGGCGTGCAGCTGTTCTTCGCGCTGTCGGGATTCCTCATCACCGGCGGACTGCTCGACGCCCGCGGGACGCGCCACTATTTTCGTGATTTCTACGCCCGCCGCGCGTTGCGCATCCTGCCGCTGTACTACATGGTGCTGCTGGTGCTGCTGGTTCTACTACCGTGGCTGGCTTCTCTGGGTCCGCCGTACAGCAACCAGCACCAGGCGCCGTTGTGGCTCTTCACCGCCAACTGGGCAGCATCGCTCCCCTACGGGTTCGGTCACTTCTGGTCGCTGGCCGTCGAGGAGCAGTTCTACCTCATCTGGCCGCTGCTCACTTACGGTCTGCCGGCCAGCCGGATGCTGAAGGCATGCCTGTGGATCGCCGTCGGGGCGTTGCTGCTGCGATGCGTGCTCGCAGCGTACGATGTCAGCGCGTGGACGCTGTACGCCAACACAGCCTGCCGCATGGATGCTCTCGCCCTCGGCGGCGCAGGCGCGTGCGCCGTGCGCGTGGCGGCACTTCGGCAACGACTCCTGCCGCGGCTGCAGCAGCTGGGTGCCCTTGCCCCGGTGGTATTCCTCGTGGGAATCCCGCTGACGCATTTCTACGCCCCGGACGGCCGGAGCGGCGCGACCCTCGGCTACTCGCTGCTCGCGTTCTCATCGGCGGCGTTCGTCGTCTGGGCTGCCCTGTCCGACCCGGCCCGCGTGCGCCTCGCCGGGGTGCTCACCTGGGCGCCGTTGCGCTCCTGCGGGAAGTACAGCTATGCCATGTACGTCTTTCACAATCTCCTGCACAAGCTGCTCGGCGAGCCGTGGCTCGCGCGCACCTTCGGTGCGCAGCCTCCGTCGCTCGTGGTATTCGGTTACGCGCTGGCACTGCTGCTGGTCAGCTACCTGCTGGCCGTCTGCAGCTACCACGCGCTGGAGCTGCACTTTTTGCGTCTCAAGGGCACTTTCGCGCCGCGCAGCGCGTGAAGGTTTTGGCCTTAAGCAGTTGATCTACATGTAATTTTATGGACGCGCACCGCTGTGGGACTGGCGCCGGGGAGTTGCGGGCGGTCGCGTAAAACCCGCCGACGTGCGCTGCTTCACATTGATCGGCGTCGTGGAACTGGTGCCGGGATGGGTGGGATAACATTTCGCCCGATCATGCCGGCCTCGGATGTCTTCAACCTGCTCATGCAGGACCTGACGCGATGGGCGAAGGGAACCCGCGCGGCGCGCGCCGCCGCTCGGCCCCGCTTGCAAGTGGAGCGGCTGTGTGGTCAGTGGCGACGGGCGCTGTACTGTGAGATGGTGCCTGCGACATGAATCCGCTCGTCAACCAGGTCCTGGACGAGGTCCGCGGCGCCTGGCGCTTCCGCTGGTGGGCATTTGCGACTGCAGTGGTGCTGGCGATCGTCTCGTGGGTGGTAGTGTTCTCGCTGCCCGACCTCTACGAGGCCGAAGCGCGGGTGTTCGTGGACACCCGCACGCCGCTGCGGCCGGTGCTTCAGGGGCTGACGATCGATGAGGATGTCGACACGGAGATCAACTTCGTGCGCCAGTCCCTGCTCGCCGGCCCACAGCTCGAGCGCATTGCGCGCGAGTCCGAGCTGCTGCCGTCCTACCCGATAGACCCGCACGTGGAGGAGCAGCTGCTCACCGGCCTGGCCCAGCGGATCGACATCGAGGTACATAGTGCCAGCGGTCGCGAGGAGGAGCGCAGCACGGCGGGTACCATCTATCGCATCGTCTATCAGGGTCGCAATCGCGCGCGCACACTGAAGATAGTCGGGATTCTGCTCGACATGTTCGTCAACCAGACCCTCGGCGGCAAGCGCGAGGGGTCGGAGACGGTGCAGCAGTTCCTGGTGGCACAGCTGCACGACTACGAGCAGCGTCTGCGCGCGGCGGAGGACCGCCTGGCAGACTTCAAGAAGAAGCATATGGGGCTCATGCCGAACGAGCAGGGGGGCTACTTCGCGGAACTGCAGACGGAGCAGGAGAAGGTCGCCGACCTGAAGGCCAAGCTCGCCGAGGCGGAGTCGCGCCGGGCGACCCTGTTGCGGCAGCTGCACGGCGACGTCGCGGTCGCCGCGGCGCCGCCGACTGGCGCCGGCTCCGGCTCGACGGCCACCGACACGCTGTCGCGCATCGACGCTGCGCAGGCGCACCTCGATGAACTGTTGCTGCGGTTCACGGACAAGCACCCTGATGTCATCGCGGCGCGGCAGACGCTCGAAGATCTCAAGAAGCGGCGTACCGTCGAGATCGAGCAGCTGCGGGAGGGCGATGCCGCAGCGGCGGCTTCGAGTCGCGCCAGCAGCAATCCCGTCTACCAGAGCGTGCAGCTGAAGCTCAACGAGACCGATGTCGAGATCGCCGATCTGCATACCCAGCTGAGCGTGCACGAGGCCAAGGTCGCGGAGCTGCGCAGCTATCTGAACAGCGCGCCGCAGGTCGAGGCCGAGTTTCAACAGCTGAACCGCGACTACGACGTGAACAAGGCTCAGTACACGGCCTTGCTCGATAAGCTGCAGAAGGCGCGCATCGAAGAGCGCGCCGACACCGCGGGATCGGTGCGCTTCGAGATCGTGCAACCGCCGACCGCGAGCCTGCGCCCGGTGTCACCCAAGCGGCCGCGGCTGATCGCCGAGGCGCTGCTCGCGGCACTCGGCGCAGGGGCAGCGTTGGCGTACGGGCTGCACTATCTGCGCCCGGTGGTCACGTCGGCGAGCGCTCTCACGGAGGCGGTGGGAGTACCGGTCCTCGGCCAGGTGAGCGTTGCCTTCCCCGAGCGGGCGCGCCGCCGCAGGCAGCGGGAGCTGCTGCGTATCGCCGTCGCGAGCGGCTGCCTCGCCGCGGTTTCTCTCGTGGTCTTCATCCTGGGTCTGCAGGGCTATCGCCTGAGTCTCACGGCACTGAGGCAGATGGTGAACCTGTGAGCATCATCGAAAGCGCGCTGGCAAAGCTGCGCCGCAGCGGTGCGCCGGAGACCGCCGCGACCGTGCTGACGGCGCGCCCGGCTGCGGCCAGTGCGCCGCAGGCGCCCGCGGTGGCGGTTGCGCCCAGGCCCGCCTACGTCCTCAAGCACGTGGCGACCGATCTGCCGGCGCTGCGCGCTGCGGGCTATCTGCCCGAGAGCGGCCTCGAGCGGCGTTTCGCGGATCATTTTCGCCAGATCAAACGCCCGCTGGTCGACAAGGCGCTGGCCGGCGGACCGGACATGCGCCTGATACTCGTCTCGAGTGCATTGCCCGGCGACGGCAAAACCTTCACCAGCATCAATCTTGCTCTCAGCATCGCGCGTGAGCGTGACGTAGGCGTGCTGCTGGTCGACGCGGACGCGCCCAAGCGACGGGTCAGCGAGGTGTTTGGTCTGCGCGACGCGCGCGGGCTGCTAGATGCGCTCGGCGATCCGTCCGTGCCGGTGGAATCGCTGATCGTGGAGACGGATATACCCCGGCTGCAGATTCTGCCCGCCGGCAAATTCGTGGAAGGCGCTCCCGAGCTCTTCGCCAGTGCGCGCATGGACGAGGTCGCCGCGCGTCTCGGCGTGCGCGATCCGCCGCGGATCGCGATATTCGACTCCGCGCCGCTGCTGGTATCGAGCGAGGGGCGCACTCTGCTGCGGATTCCCGGACAGGTGGTGCTCGTCGTGCGTACGGGCGCAACTCCGCGGCAGGCTATCCTGGATGCGGCGGCGATGGTCGATAATAGGAAACTGCAAGGCCTGATTCTCAACCAGACTGCCTTCAGGAGAGGCGGCGGCTACGACTACTACGACTACTCAGGCTACGGAGAGGAGCAGGGCGCGCCGCCCGCGGACCCCTGAGGCCTGCTTGCGTCTGCTTTCTATCGTCGAGGCGTCTTCGCTCACCGGACCACTGAAGCCGCTGCTGATGTTCTCGGGGCTGGCCCGCGCCGGCATCGCCGGTGAGCCGCCCGTCATCCACACGCTGCTGACGACGCAGCGCGTGCGCGGGCACGGCGCGCCGTCCGACAACGAGATGCTGCGTGCGGCGCGCGCCGACCAGTTGCAGGTCGATGTCGTTCCGGAGCGCTTCCTGTTCGACCCTGCGGTCCTCGCTCATCTGGCGCGCTGCATCCGCGCGCGTGCTCCCGACATCGTCGAAACCCACGACTTCAAGAGTCACTTCCTTTTCTGGCTGCTGCGCCGCCGCGGCGCGGTCGCGGGCCCCCGCTGGGTGGCCTATCACCACGGCTACACCAGGATGAGCTGGCGGGTGCGCTTCTACCAGCAGCTGGACCGTCTGTCGCTGCGGCACGCGGACCGCGTCGTAACCCTCTGTCGCCCGTTCGTGACTCAGCTGCAGGCGCGCGGCGTGGCCGCCGAGCGCACCGTAGTCATTTCCAACGCGGTCGCTCCCAGGCCGCGCCCGCCGGCGGCGCAACTTGCCGCCGTGCGCGCCGCGCTCGGCCTCGACACGCACGACCTGCTCATCACCTCGGTCGGGCGCCTGTCGCACGAGAAAGGGCATGCGGATCTGGTGCGGGCATTCCGCCGCCTGCTTGAGCGACGTCCACCGAACCGCTGCAGGCTGCTGCTGGTCGGCGACGGCGGTGAACGCGCCGCCTTGATGTCGCAGGCGTCCGACCTGGGCGACCGGGTCGTGTTCACCGGGCACGTGCCGGATCCTTGGCCGTATTTCTGCATCGCCAACCTGTTCGTGCTGCCGTCGCATACCGAAGGATCGCCGCTGGTCCTCTTCGAGGCGATGGCGGCCGCACTGCCTATCATCGCCACGGCCGTGGGCGGCATTCCCGAGGTGGTTGCGGACGGGCGCGACGCACTGCTGGTCCCGCCGGCGGACGTCGACTGCCTCGCGCGCGCCTTGTCGACGCTGGTGGACGACGCGGCGCGTGCCGCGGCGCTCGGCCAGGCGGCGCAGGATTCGCTGCGCCGATTTTCCCCGCAAGCCTATGCCGAGCGTCTCTTTGACATCTACCGGAACGTGATGGGCGGTGATTTGCAACAGTGATATCGTCGGTTCGCATGCGGAGGTCGCCACATAAATTCTGAGGCACAAGTAGCTCGGGGCCCGCAGCCGCAGCTGCCCGCCGGGGCCGCGACCGGCGAGCGCGCGGCCCCACCGCGCGAGCAGCGCGGTCTGGAGCTCGCCTACATCGTTTTCCTGCTGGTCGCCGTCGGACGTGTCGGAGAGCTCGTTCCGGGCCTGTCGGCACTCCCGCTGGCGAGAATCGCGATGGGCGCCGCGCTCGCGGTGCTCATCATCAAATGGCGGCAGCTCTGGACGCTGCCGCCGGCGGCCACACCGTTCAAGCGCAGCGCCCTGGCGCTTGTCGCCATCGCCGTCGCGACCACACCCTTTTCCATCTGGCCGGGCGCGAGTGTTCAATTCCTCTACCAGCAGCTGCCGGTACTGCTGGCGGCGGTGATTGTAGCCTGCAAGGTCTGCAGCAGCTGGCGGGTGCTGGCACGGATCATCAGGGGGCTGATCATCGCCGCCCTGGTGCTGGCGCTCACTGCAATCAGGAGCTTCCACGGCGGGCGCGCCGAGAGCGCCGCGTCGTACGATCCGAACGATCTCGCCTACATGCTGGTCTCGGTCATGCCGCTGGCGCTGGGGTTCGTGCTCACCTCGACCACCAGGATGAAGCGCCTGGTCAACGGCGGGGTGTTCGCCGTCGTGGTGCTCGCGACGCTGTTGACCGGTTCACGGGGCGGGTTCCTGGGGCTGCTGGCGGTGCTCGCCTGCCTGGTACTGTTGCCGATCAAGCGGCCGACCGGCGGCAAAGCGCGCAGGCGCATCATCCCATCGCTGCTCGGGCTGCTGTGCGTTGGTTGCGTCGTTTGGCCCTATCTGCCCGCCGAGACCCGTGAGCGCCTGGCATCCATCGTGCAGCTCGGCACCGATTACAACTCCGACACGTCTAACCTGAACGGTCGCGCCTCCATCTGGCAACGCAGCTTCAACTCCGCTTTGCAGCGGCCCGTGGGCTACGGTAGCAACTCGTTCGCAATGGTGGATCTGCGGACCGGCGGACGCTTCCGCGCTCCGCACAACAGCTATCTCGAGGCACTCGTCGAGCTCGGCTTTCTCGGCCTGTTTCTGTTCGTGAGAATGTACGTGCTGTCCTGGCGTGCACTGCAGAGATCGCGGCGCAGCCTGCTCGCGGCCGCCGCCAGCCGCGAGCGCGACGCCCAGCTGGTGTTCGCGCGCATGTTGCAGGCGGCGCTGGCGGGCAATGCAGTTGCAGGATTCTTTCTGTCGATGGCTTACTCGACGCTGCTCTGGACGCTGTTTGCTCTGGTCATAGCCATGGTGTCGCTGGTCGCCGCCGGCGCACCGGCACCGGCGCTCCCGCGCGCGATCCGTAGCGACGACGGTTAAGCGTTCGGCGAGCTGCTGCACCGCGGTGATGACTTAATCTGGGCGCGCCGACGCCCTTCTTGATTACAATTTGTTGCTATTCCATGCTTAGCTAGTTCCTCGGCGAACAAGAACGATCAGGAGGCCGGTTTTGGGGCTCTTGGAGTGGGCGCAGCGGCGCGAGACGCCCTCGCAACAACGCGCTTGGGATCTGATCAAGTCAGCCGCACGCATCGATCTGCCGATCGTACCCGGCGTGCACCATCTGCTGCTCGCCGAGCGGCGGTTTCGCACGGGACCGCTGCGACTCCTGTGGAGCAAGCTCTACAGCGCACCGCTGTTGCGACTGCAATGCGAGCGCGTCGGCGCGGGACTGCTGTTGTTCGAGGACATGCCGAAGATCCTGGGCAATCTGCGCGTACGTCTCGGCGAGCGTGTGACGCTCGACGGGCAGCAGGTGTGGGTGGCGGCCGGGAGCGGTGAGCCGAAGGTGCTCGAGATCGGCGACGACAGCGGTATCGGATTCAGAACGGAGTTTGGCGTCGGCAGCGTCATAAGCATCGGCCGGCACGTGCTGATCGGAGCGCGCAGCTTGCTGCTCGGCTTCGACGGCCATCCGCTCGACCCGTACGCTCGCGCCCATGGCAAGCCGCCCGGTCCTGATGGGATCGGCGCGATCACGATTAAGGACTACGCCTGGATCGGCAGCGATTCGATTATCATGAAGCGCGTCACTATCGGCCGCGGCGCGGTCGTGGCATCCGGATCTGTCGTGAAGACTGACGTCCCCGATCTCACCGTCGTTGCGGGCAACCCGGCGCGCACCGTGTGGCATGTCGCGCCGCCCGAGGGATGGTAAGCACGACGGCCGTGATTGCACAGGGACTGTTCTCCTACCAGATCGGCGGATCGGAGAAGATCGGCGTCGAGCTCGCGCTGGAGCTCAAGCGCCGAGGGTTCCCGGTGGTGTGTTTCGCGTTCCATGGCTCGGAGGGGCCGATGCGCGCCGAGCTCGAGCGCGCGGGTATCCGCTGCCTGGACGTGAACTACGACTGCTATCGCGGCATTCTCAAGCGGCCGCGTTATCTGTGGGACATCTGGCGCATGCTGCGCCGCGAGCGGGTTCAGGCGTTGCACGTGCATCACGCGGCGGCGTTGATTCTGTGCGGCATTCCGGCGTGGCTCGCGCGGGTGAGAACCGTGCTCATGACGGAGCACGGCCTGCACCAGCTTCGCGAGCAGCCTCGCTATCGGCGCAGCGCACGCTACTACTGCCGGTACGCGAGTGACATCTCGGTGGTCGAGCCGACACAGATCGACTACTTTCACGAGATTCTGGCGGTGCCGCGCGCGCGGCTGCATTTCATCGCGAACGGCACACGGGTGCCTGTCGGGGACGCGGAGTACGTCCGTCGCACGCGTCGGCAGCTCGGGCTGACGGAGGGCGAATTCGCGTTCTTCTACGCCGGGCGACTGCACTTTGAGAAGGATCTCGGCACGCTGCTGCGCGCCTTCGCGGCGCTGCCGGCGGATGTGCTTGGCCGATCACGGCTGTACCTGGTCGGCGAGGGCGCCGAGCGTGCCAGCCTGGAAGCCACACGCGACGCCCTGGGGCTCGGCGAGCGGGCGGCGTTCCTCGGTCCGCGTGGTGAGGTGGGTGAGTTGTTGCTGGCGGCGGACGCCTTCGTGATGAGCTCCAAGACCGAGGGGCTGCCGATGGTGCTGCTGGAGGCGATGGCGGCGCGAATACCGTGCGTGGCGACCGCCGTCGGCGGCATCCCGGAACTGTTCGCGGGCGATCGCGGACTGGCGGTTACGCCAGGCGATGCTGCGGCGCTCGCGGCGGCGATGGCAGCGGTAGCGCGGTCGCCCGAGCTGCGCGCACGCCTGGTGGCGAATGCGCTGGAGAATCTGCGCCGCAATCACTCGTTTGAGACGATGGTCGAACGGTATCTGCAGCTGCTTGGGCTGCCGGTCGCGGCGGCGGATTCGCCGCCGGCGGCATCTTCGCCCCGCACCGGTTAAGCGGCACCTGGCTCATGCCTGTCCCTGGCGTGCGCTCGCAAGCAGCTCGCCGCCGCCGCGGCGGCCGTGTCGCGCCCGCATCCAGGCGGCGGCGCGCAGGCCCACGGCGCCGAGCAGGACGGCTACCGCTGCCACATGCTCAACGTCGTGCGGGAAGCGGCCCCCGGCCGAGTAGATATAGAAGAACACCAGCCAGATGTAATAGACGCCGGCCTTGTGAAGCCGCGACCAGTTGGCGCGGGTGAGATGGCGCGCGCACCAGCGGAAGGACGTCAGAGTCAGAGCAAGCAGGAAGGCGAGACCGGTCACGTCCATCGCGATCAGAGCATTGCCGAACGGCTTGCCGAACGACACGATCGAGTAGCCGACGAACGCGAAGTGCCACCCCATCCCGAACGCAAACGCCAGACCAACGTAGCGGCGGTTGGCCAGCAGCCAGCGCGTGAAGCGAGTGCGCCACAGGGCGGCCAGGGAAGAGGCCGTGAAGGCTACGAGGAAAAAGGGCAGGGCGCAGCGCACCGAGAGGACGATGGCGGGCTCCACCCCGTGGGCCGAGGCAAAGTCCACCGCCGGCAGTCCCAGGCAGTTGGCGATGCTGAGCGCGGCGGCCAACAGCCAGAACAGTCGCCAGGATTCGAGGCCTCGCACCATGAGTACCTTACCCCGGCGCGCCGGGGCTATGCGGGGATTTGACCGCTGAGACGCCCAGCAGCAGCGGCCGGCCGTGGTAGTCGGCGAGGGAGTCGATCCTTTCGACTGCGAAGCCAGCGCTCGAGAGGGCATGGCGCAGCATCCCCGGGCTGTACTGCGTCAAGCCGGCCAGTCGGCGCAACCCGCCGAGCTCGCGCCACTGCACTCCCGTGCGCAGCAGCTGACGGCCCAGCCACCATCTGAGCAGTCCGATCCGCTCGCGGCCGAGGGTCGGGGCCACCCGCCACAACTTCCACCAGTACCCGGTCCCCTCCACGGTGAAGATGAGTTGCCCGCCGGGGACCAGCACGCGGCTCAGCTCCCGCAAGGCCGTGCGCAGCGGCACGAGACCGAGCACCACGAAGCTCAGCGCGTGCGTGAAGGACGCATCGCGAAACGGCAGATTGAGCACGCTGGCATTACACCAAAGCGGCGCGGCGATCGCCTGGGTGCGCGACCACGCTTCCGAGCCTATGCTCAGCGACAGCAGGCTCACGTCTATGCCGACAAGCTCCGCGCCGGGCTGCGCCACCGACAGCAGCTGGCGCCCGACCGAGCAGCCGGCATCGAGTATCGTCGCGCTCGCCGAACGGCGCAGGTTCTGCTGCAGAAAATCCAGCCCCGGAGTCGGTCCTACGGCGCCGCGTCCGTCGTAGTGCGCCAGGTCGTTGATCACCTGGCCGGCAGGGAGCGCATGCAGAAAGCGCTCGCCCTCGGCGGCGTCCCGCAGGCCGAGCGTGGCACCGAGCCGCCCGAACAACTCGCGGCGCCCATGGTCCGGGAGCGACTGCAACGCAGTCCATAGCTCAGTCAGCTGCTGCCGCTGCTCAAACACCCGACGCGCGAGCTGCAAGTCCGACAGCGAGAACTCGGCGCGCGCGCCGAGGAAATCGAGCGCCGTGCCGCTGAACGGGTAGCGCCGGCCGCAGCCACGACAGCTCGCGCCCTGCGCGAGCTGCGCAGGCTCGAGCGGCGTGCGGCAGGCAGGACAGGCGAGAATTCTGCTGGCGAGGTGCGTCAGGCCTGAGGCTTCATTCATCATGAGATCACCGCCGCGCTCGCGGGTCTGACGATCTCGAGTCCGAAGCGCGTGCGCAGCCTTTGGTACTCGGCATGCAGGGCGGATTCTGCCGCCACGTCGAAGTACTCGAAATCGAAGTGCCGGCAGAAGAATCCCTGCAGATCGCGGGTCCACACTTCGCCGCCGCTTCCGGCCTCCTGGCGCAGGATAGCGTTGAGCCGCGGACCGTTCACTTCGGCGGAAATATGACTACTGGCCCACGTCCGCGGCTGCAACTCGGCCGCGTGCTCCAGGCACCCGAGCAGCTGCGGACCCAGCGCGCGCTGCGGGTCGAGGAACCAGCCGGTTTGCGGACCGATGTACTCACGCGAGCCGACCACGGCATCGGCGAACATGGCTACGGGGGTGCCGGCCATGAGCGCCTCCGCGATGGCGATGTAGGAGCCCTCGCGGTGACTCAGGGCACAAAACACGCGCGCCGTGGCGAGCAGCGCCGCGACTTCGTGGTCGGAGGGATCCTCCCGGATCTCGATGCGCTCGCGCACACCGAACGCGTCGGCTTCCCCCCGCAGCGTCGCGGCGGTGCGGCCGCCGAACGACCGCCCGGCGAGTACCACGCACAGCGAGCGCGGCAGATCAGCCAGCGCCTCGAACAGCCGCCAGTGCCGCTTGTAGGAGTCGAAGTTAGCGAGCATCAGCAGGTCGATAGTTTTGTCGCAGGTCAGATGGGCGTATTGCGCGCGACTGACCCAGCTGGATGCCTGAAACGGCAGCGGGCGGCACAGAGGGCCGAAATCCGCGCACAGCGCCTGATCCCTGGCTGAGGACGGCATGATCCAGTAGGGGCGCCGCGCGCGCGCCGCGAACGCGAACAGCGGCGCGCTGTAGAAGGGTTGCCAGGTCGGCACGAATACGATCGCGTATTCCTGCTCCAGCTCGCCGAGGGCGGCCAGCTCCGCCAGTTTCGCCAGTTCGCGCTCGAATGAGACCAACAGCACCCCGCGCTCCGCGGCGGACACGCGTGGCTTGAGGAGTACCGAGCGTACCAATGTGGCGGCTGGCGAGCGCACCGCCGTGTCGCGAGCCGCCAGTGCGAGCGTCTTCGCGACCATGGCCGCACGGTGGCGCACTGGGTGCCAGGCAATCAGATGCCACGACCGTGCAAAAACGCGTGCCCGCGGCGAGAAGGCCCGCGCTCGCAAGGCGAGCGACTTGATGCGGTTGAGGTTGCTGATGCGCGCCCAATCCTCGAGCCTGAGCACGCATCTCTTCAGTGCGCGCATGCGCCATCACGTTGAGGATTATGCCTGAGAGATTGCAGTCTACCCGAATCACGCATGACCCGCATTCTGGCGGTACTGCTCAACTGTCACTTGTCGCAACTGACGCGGCTGTGGGAGTCTGATCTACGCGCAGGTGCTCGACACGACAATAATGCAGAGGCATGGCCGCGAAGTCTGACTCATCCCGGCAGATCGACGCGCTGACCGGCGTCCGCGGCTTTGCGGCCCTGTGGGTCGCGGCTTTCCACGGATCCGGGACTTTGTTCGCAAACCCGCGCCTGCCAGTAGCGCTTGCCAACTTCATTCATAGCGGCTGGCTGGCCGTCGATCTGTTTTTCGTTCTCAGCGGATTCGTGATCTCCTACGCCCACCTGGATGAGTTTGCCGCGCCGTCGCTGGCCAGGATCGGGCGCTTCCTCAAGCTGCGCATTGCCAGGATCTACCCGGCGCACCTGGTCGTGGCGCTGCTGTGGGTGCCAATTGTCGCGGTGGCGTGGCTGTCCGGCCGCTCACTGTCCGGAGGCCTGGCGCACAACTTCAACCTGCGCACTTTTCTCTATGCAGTAACCCTGACCAACGGCTGGGGCCTGCCGCTCAGCCAGGGCTGGAATCTGCCCACGTGGTCGGTTGGCTCCGAGTGGTTCGCATATCTGACCTTCCCGCTGCTTGCCTGGCGCCTGCAAAAAGTGCCGGCGCCGGCCAGCCAGATCGCCTGCGCTGCCATTACCTTGCTGTTCACCACCGGCCTGGCGCTGTTCGTCAATCACGGCAGCCAGTACATGCTGCCGGAGAGCTTCACCCTGGTGCGCGTGGTATCCGAGTTCTTCATCGGCTGCTGTGTCTACGGCGTCTTCAGGCGCCGGCGCTCGACCTGGCGGGTCGCCTGGATACCATGGACGGGCATTCTCGGTTCGCTGGCGCTCGCCTGCAGCGGTCGACACGGCCTGGTGGACGGACTCTTCATTCTTCTGTTCGGCCTGGTCGTGTTGGGGCTTGGCGTGACTACAGCAGGGATTCTCGTGCGCAGCCTCGCGTGTGCACCTGCCGTGCATCTCGGCAAGATCTCCTATTCCATCTACCTGGTGCACGGGATGGTGATCGTGTTGCTGCGGGAGGTGCCGGGGTTGTTGACGGGGTGGGGCGGCGCGCATCCGCAACTGGTTTGGCCCATCTACCTGCTGGCGGTAGTCATCGCCGGCCATGTGCTGTACCGCAGCGTGGAGGAACCGGCGCGCAGGTACCTGCGGGCGCGTTGGGTGGACCGGTCCGCGACCGGGTGAGGCGTGGCCGCCGCCCGTGTGGCCCGGCGCTTTCACCATCCCGCAGGTGGCTCGATCTGTCGTATGGCTTTCGCGGGGTTGCCGGCAACCACGGTAAGCTCGGGGACGTCGCGCGCGACCACGGCGCAGGCGGCGACTACTGCGCCGCGGCCGATGGTCACTCCCCTGAGGACCGTCGCGCGAAAACCGATCCACGCGTAGTCGTGCACGATGATGGGTTGTACGCCCTCGGCTTCCGGCGGTTCGTTGCGCGCGCGAGCCAGCGGGTCGAGGGCATGACCGTCGTAGCCGAGCAGCGCTGCGTAGTTGGCGATCTTCACGTGTCGGCCGATGCGGATGAGATCGCCGACGGCAAACTCTGCGCCATAGCCGATCGAGCAGTCATCGCCCACCTCCAGCTGCGTGAGCCTGCCGCGGCCTGCGCTGATCCACACCTGCGCTCCCGAGAGGGTAACCCGTTCGCCGAGCCGCACCGACAGATTGCCTATGATCTTCGGCACCTCCTCGTGAAGCAGCAGGCCCCGGCCGACGCTCTGGCACTGGCGGCGCAGCAACGGCTCGTAGTAGAGCTTGCTCGTGAGTAGGCGCAGCGGGCCCTTGCGAAAGCGCCTCTCCGCCAACAGTGCATCATGCACTCCGGGCAGTGCCGGCATCCCCCAGGTCGAGGCACCCCTGAGCAGGGCGAATACGCGCCGCTGCAGCGGAGACTCCCGCCGATGCGCCCACTCGATGATTCCCAACTGTACCTCCCACTCCACCCGCCGCCGCGCCGCGCGGAAGGGTAACCCAAGCTCCATGCGCGGCCTTCCTGGTACCACAGAAAGTGTCTCCAATCAAAGACGCGCGGCCGGGCCTCCGGCCGCGCCTCCGGTCGCACGTTGTGAGGTCGCTCACAGCCTTTATGTTGTCTCAACCTAAAGACATTCTCCCGCGAATTGAGCCACTGTATCCTCGCCGCCTTGGTACGGGCTTTGCTTCCCTGGAATGTGACTTTGCCGGCGCTCGTCCCGGCGTGTCGGGCCGGGCTTCAGCGGATGAGGTGGATCAAATGAATTCCAAGCGTTCACGCAGCGCGTGTCCCGGTCTCGGCGCCGCCGCTTCCCGGCGCGATTTTCTGCGCTACGGCGGAGGCGTAGCAGGCGCATCGTTGCTCGGCGCGTACTGGCCGCGCAGCGCGCAGGCGCAAAGCGCCACCACCTACGATTACTACATCTCCACGACCGGCAGCGACAGCAACGCGGGTACACTGGCTGCGCCGTGGGCAATCACCTCGCTGCTGGCGGGCAATGCGAATCAGGCGAAGATGGCCGGCAAGCGGGTCGGCGTGATCGCAGGTACCTACGAGGTCATGACGCTCACGGGGATTTCGAGTTACCCCGGCAGCTACTCGCAGGCCTATCTGCTGGTCCGCGGCGGCTCATCCGCGGCGCCGACCGTGCTCGCATCCTGCAACGCCTCAGGAACTTACGCACCGGTCGGCAACTCCTCGGGTGCGTGGGCGGTGCTCGACGGCCAAGGCACGTCGTCGAACAATTCGCAGGGGCAGCCACTCATCGGTGGCATCGGCTCGGGATATGCCTATCTGACGATCGATGGCTTCGAGATCATCAATGCGTACTACCACCCGATAGCCGTCGGCTACGAGACCGGCGGCTACTCCACCATCTCGACGCGCAACGCCGGCATCTCGATCCAGAACAACTACATCCACACCTTCACCAATTCACTGGGCGGCGCGAACGCAACCGGCATCACGCTTTATGCGACCACCGGGGCGGTAATTCAGAACAACTACATAACGGGCATATCCGATACCTCAAACCGGGCCACCGGGATCGAGTGCTGGAACACCGACAACGTGATGATCCAGTACAACACGCTGATCTCGACCTCGAATCAGCAGGTGGGCGGCATCTTCATCAAGAATGAAGGAAACTATCAGAACACGGTGCGTTTCAACCACGTGGACCTGACCGCCTCCGGCACGAGCGTCTCGGGCAGCGGTGGCATATGTATCGACCTGTCAGGCACCTCCTCCAACATCACGAGCGTCTACAACAACGTCGTGATCTCGGACAATCCGGTGTTCTCCTATGCGATCTCGGTGGACGGATGGCCTAACAGCGTCGAGAACCAGCTCTGGTATAACAATACCTTCGTAGGAATCCCGGGCTCGAGCGGCGTGTTCTTCGTGCGCTACGGGGCTTCGGCCACGATCACGCACTACAACAACATCTATGCGGTCCACAGTGTCGGCTTCCGCGGTACTTTCAATACCAGCGGGGCGGGCGGTGGCGGCACGTGCGCACTCGCCCTGAGTGATTACAACTGTTTTCAGACGGTGTCGCTGGGTCTGACGGCGAACGGCACCAACAACACACCGACACTGTATACGTCGCTCTCCACCTGGACGAGCGCGCTGGCCACGGCCACCGTGGGCAAGGACGCGCATTCACTCGCCGCCAACCCGCTGTTCGTGGCAACGGGAAGCGGTCCTCTGTACTACCAGCTGGCGGTGGGCAGCCCGTGTTCCGGCAAGGGCTCGACTACCGGCACCAGCAGCGGCTCGACCACCGACATGGGCGCGTGGGGCAACGGGGCAACGCAGATCGGCTCGAGCTTCGCGCCGGGCGGCGGCAGCGCGCTGCCCGTTCCCAACTCGCCGACGTCGCTCAAAGTCGTAAGCTAATCGGGCTGAGCGCCGGCGGCGCACTGCGGCCGCGGGCAGCGGCGTGCGCGCGGCGTCACGCACGATGCGTGGCGACCGCCCGGGCGAACTCGAGCATCTCCCGGGCCGCGGGGCGCGATACGAGCCGTAGGGTCGCGCCGAATACCGCAGCGCCGAGCCCCACCGCTGCGGTCAGGTTGAGCAGTGTCGGCAGAGTGCTCAGCCACACCACGCTCACGCTCCTCGTGACCAGCGCCATCACCCCCGCGGCGACCGCCGCCGGCCAGAGCGCGGCCGCCATGGCGGCCGCGGGTATCTGCAGCGCGCGGTGCACCAGGATTACGTTAAAGAAGTAGACGAACGGGAACACGACCGCCCAGGCCGCCGCAACCCCAAGGACTCCCCAGTGGCTGCCCGCAACAATGCAGCCGGGCATCACCACGATCGCGAGCAGTAGCGACTTGATGGTGACGTCCTGGCGGGCCACCGCGGTCAGCGCCGAGCTGGTGACCGCGTTGAGCATGCGTAGCGGCATCGACACGCACAGCAGCTGAATCACCGGCACTGACGCCAGCCACTTCGGTCCGGCGAGCAGTCTCACCAGTGGCTCGCTGACGACCGCGAGCCCCCAGAACACCGGGAAGGCGTAGCCCGCGACCATGCGCAGCACCTTGAGGTAGCCGCGCCGCACGTGCTCGGCGTCCGTCTTGACCATGGAGAAGGCGGGCAGCGCGACCGAGTTGATGATACCCATTACGCGCTCGAGCGGTATATTGGTCAGCTGCCGCGCCACCGCATACACACCGAGCTCCGCGGCTCCGAGCGCTCGTCCGACCACAAAGCTGTCGACCTGCGTGTACCAGTACCACAGGCTGTTTTGCAACAGCACCAGGCCGGAGAACCCGGCGAAGTCTCGCAGTCTCGACAGCTCGAGACGCGGCGCCCGCAGTACCCGGCACAGCAGGTTGAGCAGCAGCGTGCGCGCGGCGGTGGTCACGACCACGCCGACCACCAGGCTCCAGGCACCCCGGCCGGCAAGCGCCATGAGCAGAGTCACGGCGCCGCCGATGAGTGCGGCCGCCGCGTCCGCCGTGGCGAGCCGCCGGAACCGCATGTCCATCGACAGCCTGGCCTGCGGGATGACGCCGAACGGCATGGTCAGAAACTGAATGGCGACGAAGCGCGCCAGCGGCACGACTCTCGGCTCGCGGGTGATGACGCCGATGAGCGGCGCCGCCAGCACCAGCAGCAGCGTCCAGAGGATTCCGACGGCGAGCACCGCGCCGAATACGTGCCGCAGTGTCTCCTCGTCGCGCGTCTGGCGCTGAACCAGCGTGACGCTGAAGCCGAGCTCGTTGAGCAGCGACAGGTAATTGGCGAACAGGCCCGCCAGGGTGGCGAGGCCATAGTCGGTCGGCGACACCAGCCGGATGACCACAAAGGTGATGATCCAGGTGAGCAGCTGGGCGAGCAGGCGCGACACCGTGACCCAACGCAGGCCACTCATCACCGTGCGGCTGATGTTGGTGGGCGGCATCGACTACCCGCTGCCCCCGGTGGTCCGCTCGCGCCTCATCCTTTCGATCCGAGTCGGGCTCCGAGGCGATTGCGGAAGAAGCGCACGGCCCGCAGCTGCAGCTCAACCGCCGGCAGGACCGTGCGGCAGTACAGGCGCGTAACCGCGAACAGCGGCGCCCATAGCGTGCCCGTAAAGCGTCGCTGGTATCCCATCCGGGTGAGATGCGCGCCCATGAAGGCCTCGCACACAAACTGCTCGCGCGTGCTCATCTCGCGCTGCCAGCGCGCCACGCCCTCCGGACCGATGCGCTGCTTCAGCTTGCCATGCGCATCACGCTCCCTGGCGGGCACCTGCTCGTCCACCTGGCCCTGCCATGACAGCATCCGTGGCTCGAACTCCTCGCCGATGAAGCCACACACGGCCCGCAGTACCGCCTCGGTCTCGAGAACCAGGTCCTCGTAGCGAACCTGCAGGATGCGCTGGCGCAGATCCGAACCCGACCAACGCTGCTCCAACTCGAGCGCCCGGGTCCATTCGCGGGTGTTGTCATGCAGCCAGCGGCCGATCCAGTCGGTCGCGAGATACGACTTGGCGACGTCGCGGCCGTCACGCACCAGGTGGATAAAGCGCGCGTCCGGAAACAGGCGCGCCAGCTCGGGTACGATCTCGATATAGACCGGCGTCTTGTCTCCCCAGCGCGCCTTGCCTTCGGCGTGCATGTGCCAGCGGTAGACCACCTCGGCGAGGTCGCGCAGATACGGCTGCTCGATGCGGCTCAGCTCGGCCCGCAATTCACCTGCGTCGAGGCGCATGTCCGGCCAGCGGTAGTGCGTGGTCATGATCGCCACGGCGCGCGCCACCTCGTCCGCATCGAGCGGCCGATCGATCGGAAATCGCCGCAGCAGCGGAATGAGGTACCAGGTCTCGGGCGGAATGCTGAGGCGCGAGTGGGATACCAGCATCATCCGCAGCAGTGTGGACCCCGAGCGGCCGCAGCCGACGACGAAGAATGGCGCAGTGGTTACGGCTTGCGCCGACGGGCTGCTTACTCCTGTGACTGTGCTCATGGGAGCTTTGCTGCCCGCCGCGGAGTGGAGTTCGAAAACTACTAATATTAAGGTGACGCCTGCCCCCGCAGCAAACACGCGCGCCGCCGATTATGTTCCGTGGTGAGCGCCTGGCGGTCGGCTGCCGCTCTGGTCGGATAACATAGGGGCCTTCGACCGCAGCCGCACAGGGAGCGAGGGGCTTGGCACCGCGCGTCACCGTCCTAATGCCAGTGTACAACGCCGCCGCCTACGTGGCCGAGGCGGCGGCCAGCATTCTGTCGGGCAGCTTCCGCGATCTCGAGCTGCTGGCGATCGACGATGGCTCGACCGACGAGTCCGAGGACAGGCTGCGCGCGATCGCTGATTCCAGGCTGCGGGTCGTCAAAAATCCGGCAAACCTGGGTGTCGTCAGGACGCTCAACCGTGGGCTGGATCTGGCCGACGGCGAATTCATTGCGCGCATGGATGCCGACGACATCAGCATGCCGCGGCGGCTGGCGCAGCAGCTCGCGTTCATGGACCTGAATCCCGAGATCGGCGCGTGTGGCACAAGCGCGACCACGTTCGGGGGTGCGCCGCCGGTCAAGCTGCGCCCGCCGCAGACGCCGGAGCAGATCCGGGTGCAGCTGTTCGGCTTCAACGCGCTCATACATCCGACCGTGATGCTGCGCCGTGCGGTGTTCCTCCGGCACGAGCTGCGCTTCAGTCCCGACGCGGTGCACGCTGAGGACCTCGATCTGTGGATGCGTGCGGCGGAGCATTTCCCGCTCGCCAACATTCCGGTGATGGGGCTGCGTTACCGCGTGCACGCCAATCAGATTGCCAGCCGCTTCGCCGCCGAGGAGCAGCAGACGCTGCGCCAACTGCGCAGGCGCCAGCTCGCGTTGCTGCTTCCGGAAGCGACCGAGACGGAGGCAGGCTTGCACCTGCAGGTGCTCGACACGGCAGCGCCGCTGACGCACAGCGAGCTGGTCGCCTCACGTGCCTGGCTCGAGCGTCTCGCCGATGCCAACCAGCGGTCGCGGCGCTATGACCCGCAGGCGTTCCGGGATTTTCTCGCGGTGCGTTGGCTGAATGCCGCGCATCGGTGCGAGCCGAGGTCGGCCTGGGTGTGGAGCACGTGGCGGGGCTCGACGCTGGCGCAGGCCCGCATGGGCGCGCGGCTGCGCCTGCTCGTCAAGAGTCTGCGGGGCCGTTGACACGGCCGGCCCAAGCCGATAAGACCGCACTCTACATGGACAGGCGCTGGCAATATTGGCGTGGTCTCGTCGATACATTCGGGCTGCGCGCCTTGCCGACGTTCGTCAGGGCGAAGTGGGGTCGCGTGCCGCTCGAAGTGCGCGCCCCGATACCGCCGGCGGGCGCGTCGGTGTGCCTGCGCCCGCACACCTCGGACGTCGATACTTATACCAACGTCTTCATTCGCCAGGAGCTTGCCTTTCCGTGCCACGCGGCGGTCCGGACCATCGTCGACGTCGGCGCTAACATCGGCATGTCGGCGTTGTACTTCGCCAATCGGTTTCCGGAAGCACGCGTCCTGGCGCTGGAGCCGGAGCCGTCGAACTTCGCGCTCATGGCCCGCAATGTGAGTCAGTGCAGTCGAATTCTGCCCATCCACGCGGCACTCGCCGCCGAGGATGGCACGCTGGAGGTCATCGACCCGGGTTTGGGAAAATGGGGTTTCCGAACCTGGGCCGCGGAGCCGGCGCGCGCTGCGGCCCCGGTGCGGAGCGCTGCGATCTCGGTCCCGGCATTCTCTCTTACTACGCTGTGTCGCCTGCACGCGCTCGACTTCATCGACATCCTGAAGCTCGATATCGAGGGCGCCGAGAAGGAAGTCCTCGAGTCGTCGGCAACCTGGATCGGTAAGGTCGGTATCATGCTCGCGGAGCTCCACGACCATTTCCGACCTGGCTGCAATCGGGCTTTTTATCGCGCCACGTCGGACTTCTACTGTGAGTGGGTGCAGGGCGAATTGAAGTGCGCGGCGCGGCAGTCGCGCGTCCCCGAGCATTTCGGCGCGCGAATCAGCGGCTCGTAGCGTCGCGCGCCGAGTCCGGATAGGCACGGCGCAGCTGCTCCTGAGCGGGCTGGCGCAACCAACGATCCGCCCAGCGCTGCAGCTGGAACAGGATCCAGATGCCGGCGGCGGTACCGGAGCGGCCGTCGGCCGCGAGAAAGCGGCTGGTCTCGGCGGCGACAGCCGCGGGATCCAGCATGCCCCACTCGTGCACCCGCGACGCGGACAGCTCCGCGAGCAGCTGCGCCCGCAGCGGTCCGCGCAGCCACCGCCCGACCGGGGCAGAGAACCCCTGCTTGGGACGGTCGAACAGGCCGGCTGGCAGATGACGCGCCAGCAGGCGGCGCAGCACGTATTTGTTCTGCGCTCCGCGCACCTTCCAGCTCATGGGCAGTGCCGCCGCCACCGCGGCCGCCACGTGATCGAGGAACGGCTCGCGCGCTTCCAGCGATACCGCCATGGAAGCGCGGTCCACCTTGACCAGCAGATCACCCGGCAGGTAGCGCGTCATATCGAAATGCATGAACCGATCCCGGGGATCCGCGCTGGTCACGGAGCGGTACGCGGCGCTGGCACTGCCGAGCCCGGCGGGCGGCCGTCCGACCAGGCTGCGCACCTGTTGCGGGGCCCACTCCGACACGGTGGCGTCATAGGCAGCGAACTCCTCGCGCTGCCGCGACATGCGGACAAACTTGCGCAGCTTGTCGCTGACGCCGGCGAACCGGGGTCCGCCGGCGCGCGCCAGCGTATAGGCCCGGGCCACGAGCCGCGGCGGCAGCGAGTCGAGCAGCCCAGCCGACAACCAATACAGGCTGTGCCCGAGCCGCGAGCACTGCACGAAGTTGCCGCAGTAGGCGTAGCGCGCGTAACCGCCGAACAGCTCGTCGGCGCCGTCAGCCGACAACGCGACCTTGACGTGCGGGCGGGCAAGGCGCGATACCATCAACGTTGGAATCAGGGAGCTGTCGCCGATCGGCTCATCCGCGATGTCCACGACCTCGCTGACCGTGTCCAGCACCGCCTGCGCCGACACCGGGAACTCGATGTGCTCGGCGCCCAGGGCGTCTGCGACGGCGCGGGCATAACGCGACTCGTCAAATTCGGACCCGGCGAAGCCTATCGTGAATGTCTTGAGCTTGAAGCCGGCGCGTCTGACCAGCAGGGTGGCGACCAGGGAAGAATCGATTCCGCCACTCAGGAATACGCCGACGGGAACGTCAGCCACCATGCGGTAGGAGAAGGCAGTCTGCAGCGCATGCTCGACGCGCTCGAGCAGCTCTTCCTCGCGAAGCTCGCTGAGCTCGTGACGCAAGGCAGCGGCTGGCGCGCTCGCGTACAGGTCGGCGGCGGACCAGTAACGGTGCTCAACGACGTTCAGCCGGGTATCTACGGTGCAGACCGTTCCCGGCTGTACCGTGTGTACGTCGGCGAAAATACTGCGCGGGGCACACGTGTAGCCGTACTGCAGGTATTCCGCGACTGCGGCCGGATCCGGGGTGCGCAGCGTGTACCCCCCGCTGATCAGTCCCTTCATCTCGGAGGCGAAAGCCAGCCGGCCGTTGCGGATGGAGAAATAGAGCGGCTTCACGCCGAAGCGGTCACGACACAGATGCAGCCGCTTGCTGCGGTCGTCCCACAGGGCAAATGCAAACATTCCGCGGAACCGGTCGACGGCGCCGAGCCCCCAGGTGTGATAAGCAGCCAAGATGACCTCGGTGTCCGAGTCACTGTGAAAGCTCCAGCCGGACCCCTGCAACTGAGACCTGATCTCGCGGAAGTTGTAAACTTCGCCGTTGTAAACGATCGATATGCTGCCGTCCGGGGTGCTCATTGGCTGGTGTCCCTGGGCGGACAGATCGAGGATCGAGAGACGCAGGTGCCCCAATACGAGCTCGCCTTCGGACAGCACCTGCACGCCGCGATCGTCCGGCCCCCGGTGAGCCATCGATGCGAGCATCGGGATCACGAGGTCCGCGTTAAGACGGTTTTGTGGGGCGTAGACCCCGGCAATGCCGCACATCGAAGGCTTTCCGCTCCCAGACCTATGGAGGCGCCGATTCTACCGTTACGCCCCGCCGTCGGGCGGGTTCCTGCCACTGCATTAAGTTACGGCTAAGTGGATCACGAGCGTGCCCGCGTTGCGCAATCAAGCGGCGTGCCGGGAGCCGCGGCATCGCAGCCGCGCGCGCGTAAGGGTCGGCGCCTGAGCCTGCGGCAGTTCGAGGTCGACGTGTTGGTGACACCCAGTCACAACCCGTACCACGGCTCGAGCCTGCTCGCCGGCCTGGCGGAGCTGGCGCACGATCAATCGATCCGCTTGCGCATAAGGCAAGGCGGCGTTTTCGACCCGCGGCACACCGGCATGGTGCGTCTCGATGTCCGCAATGCCGCCGGCGAAAGACGCAGGGTGGCAATCGATTTGGCGGATCGCGCGGACTACTTCTCGATTCCGATGCTCGAAGACGCGGACCGCTACTTCAAGCGCAGCTTCTCGCGCGAATTCATCGCGGGACTTCCAGCGGTTTATCACGAGCGCATCAGGCCGTTCGGACTGAACTTCGCTTCTCTCGGAATCCGGGCCGCGGCAGCCCACGTCCGCGTGGCGGCGCGCCTGTTGCTGCAGCGCGCGCGCGGACCGGCCGCCCCCGGCGTGCCCGCTGCCGTCAGGGGGTTTCTGTGGGACTGCCGCCTGCTGGTCATGCCGTCGGCGCGCGCTTTTGAGCCCCGTCGCGAGCCGCGAACCGATGACAGCGTGCTGCTGCAAACCAGAATCTGGCCACCCGAGCCCTCGCCGGACAATCTCGAGACCGTGAACGCCGAGCGCATCGCACTCGTGCAGATGCTGCGCCGCGGGTTGGGGAGTCGCTTCGTCGGCGGCGTCCTCGCTGATGAGTTCGCGCGGGCCCGCTGCCCGGCGGAGGTCCTGGTTCACGAGAACATAAACATGCGACGCTACGCCAGACTGCTCGGGCGCGGAGGGATCGCCGTCTACGTGCGCGGTCTGCACAACTCAATGGCTTTCAAGATGGCCGAATATCTTGCCGCCGGCGTGTGCATCGTCAGCGAGCCACTCAGCAACGAGCTGCCGGTGCCCCTGGTGGAGGGGGTGAACTACCGGCTGTTCCGCACGCCGGAAGAGTGCCTGGCGCAGTGCCTGTGGCTGATCTCCCATCCGCAGGAGGCCGCGCAGATGCGCGCCGCAAACCGTGGGTACTATTCCCGGTGGGTGGCGCCGCGGGCCTGTGCCACCAACCTGTTGACTCGAGCGTTTCAATAGACATGGTCTCGGTGCGGTCTGTCGCGTTGTATTGCCTGCGGGCTGTCGGAGTCTTCGCGCTGGCGAGGTATCTGACGCGCGACCGGCTGCGGATCCTGTGCTACCACGGCTTCTCGCTCGGCGACGAGTATCAATCCGCGCCCGTGATGTTCATGCGGGGCACGACGTTTGAGCGCCGGCTGCAGATCCTCAGGAAGCTCGGCATTCCCGTCATCAGCCTGGCGGAGGGCGTGACCAGGTTGGCGAATGGCGAAATCGGCAATGCCGAGACCGTCATCACGCTCGACGACGGCTGGGCGTCGACCCTGAGCGTCGGGCAGCCGATTCTCGAGAGATTCGGGTACCCGGCGTGCGTCTACGTGACGACCGAGCACCTGCACGGCGACAGCGAGGTGTTCAACGCCGCGCTGTTCTACATGATTCGCCATTCGAACCGGACCACCCTGACCCTCGAGGGGCTGCATCCGTTGCTCGACGGTACCTACCACATAGCCAGCGACCCGGACGGCGCAGCCCGCGCGATCATCATCGCATCCGAGAAGGCCCTGCCGTTTCACGCGAGGCAGCGACTCCTGCAGCCCCTCGCCGCGCTGCTCGGGTTCGACCTGCAGCAGCTGCTGCATGGCGGCCGCTTCCAGCTGATGGGGAGTGATGAGCTCAAGGAGCTCGCGCGTCGTGGGATGGACATCCAGTTGCACACTCATACGCATCGGCTGCCGGACGAATTTGCGGCCTGCGCGAGAGAGATCGAGCTGAACCGCGACGCGCTGCAGCAGGTCGTCGGCGGGACGCGCAACCACCTGTGCTATCCGAGCGGCAAATATGGCGCGCAGCATCTGCAATGGCTGCGCGGGCTGGGAATCGTATCGGCGACCACCTGCGACCCCGGGCTGAACGACCGCAACACCTCCCCTATGCTGCTGAAGAGATTTCTCGATGGCGATGAGGTGAGCGACATTGCCTTTGAAGCGGAGGTGTGCGGTGCGCGCGAGCTGCTGCGCGGCATGCGTGCGCGCGTGCGGCGCTTGCTGAGCGCGAGCGCCGGCTGACAGCCGCGACGGAGCGGCGCGCGCTCGGCGGCTCAGCGCCGGACGCTGATGCCCAGCGCGATTTCCAGCGCGCGTGCCACGGTGTACTGGCTGTCGGCGGCTCCGCTGAAATGCTCGGTCAATACCCGATCGAGCGCGCCAGGGTCGAATACGCCGCTTTCCCTGATGTGCTGCGTCGCGAAGGTATCCATGGTGAGCTCCCGCAACCGGGTCTTGAGGAGCTGCCGCCAGTCGACCAGGGTCGAGCGATGACCCAGCCTCGAGGAGCCCCACAGGGCGGTCGTCCGTAGCAGCGGGGATCGGGCGCCGAGCTTGATCAGCGCCGCATCGGCCGCGCCGGCCACCGCCGTGAGGCCCCACCCGACCGACCAGCCACCCGCGGCACGCCAGCCCCAGTTGAGCGGTATATGCGCCGCCCGCCGATCGTGTTGCATGAGAAACTGCCGCTGGAACGACAGCGCCTTCGGCGTGCCGGCGAGGCGATGTCTCAGGTCGCGGCCCCGCAGGGTTTCCCAGCGCGCATGCACCAGCTTGCGGTTGCGCGCGAATGCCGCCCGCGCAAGCTGCATCAGGCGAAAATCGGCGTACGGAGTAAGTTGCGTCGCGTGCGAGCTGCCCGCGACATAGTTGGCGATCGACCAGAAGTGCGCCTCCTGGCCGAACAGAATCTCGCCATGATTTCCGCCGGTGAGCCGCGGGATGAACCAGGGAGCGGCTGGCCTGTTCAGCAGGCGCTCCCGGAGTGCTGGCGAAAAGACATCTGGCCGGGGATCGTAGGCGCTGAGACTCTCGACTCCGCCGCGGCCTACCTGATTGCCGAAGTTGCCGGATACCCGCGCGCCATAGGGCGCCCGCATGCTTTCGTAGAGAAACAAGTCGGCCATCTGGCTGAGGGAGGATACCCCGCCGGTCAGGGCGGCTGATCTCAGCAACAATTGCGGCGCGCGGCGCTGGAATTCCTCGCCCAGCAGTACGGTGTGGTGATCGAGACCATGCGCTCTGCAGAAGGCCTGTGCCAGCTGCACGTCGAGGTTTTCCGGCGACCCGCCCATGGTCACGCACGGGATGCGGTGGCCATGACTCAACAGCGCAACGAGTGACGTGCGCGAGTCCAGACCGCCACTCAGGCTCATGAATGCATTGTCCGGTCGGATCCGCGCAGCCGCATCCGTGAAGGCGGCGACCTGCGCGCGAACGATCTCCGCAGGTGCGAGCGACGCCAGCTCCCGCAGGTCTGGCCAGGCCGCAGTGGGGCCGACGCTGACCGTGCCATCGGGCGCGACCGTCACCGTCGAGAAGGACGGCGCGAATCGCAGCCCGATCCAATGCGTGCGTCCGTCGAGCGGATGGCCCCAGCGTAACGTGTCGGCGATGCCCTCCAGGTCGGGCTCGAGCGACCCATGCAGGGTGTCGGGGAGAAACGGGCAGCTGAGCGTGGTCTGCGCCCCGCGCCGGAACAGGAACAGCGGCGGCAGCCCGGTCAGCGAGGTCGATACCCGCACCGTAGAGTTCGCGAGGTCGAGACGGATGAGGCATGCGTTGGCGCACGGCGCAGCGGCCGGCATTGCCCGGGCTTCGTCCGCGTCCCCCACTGCACTCAGCAGACAGCCGCTCGCCGCCGCCTCGCTCACCAGCGAGCGCTCGCTCGCTGAACGCAGAGATATGTCAGCACGCCATGCCCGGTTGGCACAGACCAGCTGAACAGTCTCGCGCGGCGGCCCGGAGTCGAGGTTCGGGCCGCCGGCGGGAGGTTCATTGTCGGCGGGGATCGAGATATCCAGCCGCCGCACGGGCACCAGCAGTTTCGCGTTCACAGGTACGAGGATAGAAAGCTGTCGCCTCTGCATGCAATCGGCGCGTGCGTCGATTGGACCATGCATTGGGATCGTGCGATAGTCGCCGCGGCTTTGGCATACCCGGGTCACGCGCGCGTGTCAGCAGGCGTTAAGACAACAATCAAGACGATCTGCGGACGCGCCGCGGGGGTCAGCGGTGCCTACCGACGCAAGTTCCGCACCGTGATGACGGTCGTGGCGTTTCATCGCGTGAACGATGAACTGCCGGAGGACGACCCCCTGACCTGCGGCGCGAGGAAGTTTGAGAGCTTCTGCAGGTTCTTCCGCAAGTACTTCCGGGTGGTGCCGCTGTCCGAGCAGATAGCCGGCTGTCAGGCCCAGGCCGACCTCGGCGGGACACTCTCGATCACCTTCGACGACGGCTATCTGGACAACTACGAGGTGGCGGCACCGATTCTCAGGAACCTCGGGCTGCCGGCGACGTTTTTCGTGACCACGGGATTTATTGGATCGCGAACCGTTGCCCCGTGGGACCGGCAGTTGCGGCGCCAGCCCGGATGGATGTCCTGGGAGCAGGTGCGCGGCCTCGCGGCGTCGGGATTCGAGATCGGTAACCACACCGATACCCACGTCGACCTCGGGACAGCGGACGCGGCGACCATTCGCACCGAGTTCGAGACTTCAAAGCGCAAGCTGGCTGAGGCGCTGGGTGTTTCTGCGCCGCTGTTCGCCTATCCCTTCGGGGGGCGCGAGCACATCAGCCCGTCGGCAGTGCAGTTGGCGCGTGAAGCCGGATTTGTCTGCTGTGCTTCGTGCTTCGGCGGCGAGAACGGAGTTACTCCGGACCCCTTCAGCCTCAAGCGCGTCCCGATCGCAGGCTGGTTTCGCACGCCCGATCAATTCGGGTTTGAGTTCGTCATCGGCAAGGCGGCGGCGGCTGAGCTACGGGGGGGCGGGGCGCATCCGGCCGACGCCCGGTAGAAAAATATATGAAAAGCATAGGGTTATAGGGAGATTAGGCGGCAGCACTGCAGCGAGACGTGGTTCACACTCGATGCCCAAGCCGCTGCCCATCTCGGGATCGGGCTGATAAGCTCTTGGCAGTTTCGGCGTCTACGGCGACAAGAGAAAACCAGGGTCGCTCTCAATCCATGGCATCGCTCTTCTTCTGGGGTTGCTGCAGCGTGCTGCTGTATCTGTACGCGCTCTATCCCCTCGTCGTGAGGCTGCTCGCGATCGGTCGAGAGGCACCCCGGCCACGCGCCGACACGCAGCCGAGCGTGACAATCATCGTGACGGCGTACAACGAGGAGCGCTGCATACGGGCCAAGCTCGACAACCTGCTCGCGCTCCACTACCCGGCTGAGCTGCTCGACATCGTGGTGGCCTCCGACGGGTCGTCGGACCGTACCGAGGAGCTGGCTGCCGCGCATGCGCCGGGCCGGGTTTCGGTGCTGCGCGTGGAAGGACGCCGCGGCAAGACTGCCTGCCAGAACGCGGCCGCCGCCGTGGCCAGCGGCAGGATTCTGGTGTTCACGGATGCGACGACACTGCTGCGCGCGGATGCGCTGCGCCAGCTGGTCGAACGCTTCGCCGATCCGCGCGTCGGTTGCGTCGGGGGCTCGCTGCGTTACGTCAGCGAGGCCGACAACCTCATTGGCCGCGAGGGAGAGACCTACTGGGGCTACGAGCTGCGATTGCGTGCGGCGGAGAGCAAACTCGGCTCTCTGATCGGCGTCAGCGGTTGCTTGTACGCCGTGCGCAGCAGCGCGTATCGGCCGATCGACCCGGCCCTCATCAGCGATTTCGTGATCGCCATGAAGATGCGCGAGCAGGGTCTGCGCACCGTACTGGCGCCGGACGCCGTATGCTTCGAGGTGACACTCAGGCTCGCGCGACAGGAACTGTCGATGCGAGTGCGGGTTGCAATCCGCAGTTTCAACGCTCTGATCCGCGAGCGCCGCTTCCTCAATCCGTTCCGCTACGGCTCGTTCGCGCTGCAGCTCTGGTCGCACAAGGTGCTGCGCTACGCCTCGCCGCTGCTGTGGCTGGGAGCGCTGGTGGCCAATGTGGTGCTGGCGGGCGATATGCTCTATCTGTCGCTGCTGATCGGGCAATTGATGCTGCTGCTTGCCGGGACAGTGGGGTTCGTACTGCAGGATCACCAGCTCAAGCTGGGCGTGTTCGGCAAGCCCTATTACTTTCTGCTCACGAATCTCGCGTCGCTCATTGCCACGCTGCGCTACCTGCGGGGCGAACGCATGTTGGTCTGGAATCCGATCCGCTGAGCCTCACGGGCGGGTGTCGACCGGCGGCTGCCGCGCCACGTCCTCCGCCGTCGCGTTGAAGCGCTCGCCGATACCACGAAATGAATAGCTCTCCGCCAGCCGGCGGGCCGCCGTGCCGAGCGCACGCCGCTGCCCCGCGTCGGCGAGCAGCCGGCTGATCTCGGCGACGAACTCCTCGGCCGTACTGGCGAGGATCACGTCACTGCCGGCAGTGACATCGATGCCCTCGCAGGCGATGGGGTGCGCCACGACGCACTTCCGCATCGCGAATGCGTCGAGGATCTTGAGCTTGGTGCCGCCGCCATCGCGGATCGGGCACACATAGACCGCCGCCTGGTCGATCAGCGGCCGCACATCCGGCAGGTAGCCGTGCACGCGCACGTCCGGCAGTGAGCCCGCCAGCTTCACCAGCGAGGCCGGCGGGCTGCTGCCGGCGATATCCATGGTGGCGCCAGGCACGCGCTCCTTGAGCCGCGGCCAAACCTGTTGCAGAAAGAACAGCATCGCGTCGACGTTCGGGTACCAGTTCATCGAGCCCACGAACACAACCGAGTCGGGTCGGGTGGGGGAGCCGCCCGGGGCGAAGAATTCGCAGTCGACGCCGTTGGGGATCACGACCACGCGGGCGTCGGGCACGATCCGGCGAAACCGCGCGCTATCGAGCTCCGAGCAGGTGATGTGCACGGCGAAGCGCGGTGCGACCCGCCGCTCGATCTCCTGCAGCTTGCGTCCCTCGCGGCGGAAGTAAGCGCGCGCCAGGGCGTTGCCGGCATTGTCGGCGCGCCGCAGCAGCATGTGCGACTCGATGTTGTGATGCGTCAGCATCGCTGGTGCCCCGCCCGTCACTGCCGCGTAAGGCGCGAGCCCGATAGTGTCGAAATGCACCAAGGCGTAGCGGGTGGTGGCGGCTTGCCGGGCGATCGCCGCGCGCGCCGAGGCGCTCACCAGCCAAGAGGTCGCGTAAGTGGAGCCTCTCAACAGGGCGCGAGCGGCCGTGAGCGGCCTTCCCCAGCGCCCACGCACGGCCTCGATCGGCAGAAAGGTGACGCTGCGGCAGAAACCCTCGAGCGCCTGCCGCGACTCCGCCAGTCCCTGTTCCAGAGAGGGAAACAGGGTCGTTACCCACGGCTCCTGCACGAAGGCGATCAGGTCCACCCGCTGATGGCGTGCGAGCTCGCGCAGCAGGTTGTAGCTGCGTGTCAGGAATCCCGCCTTGGGTGGATAGGGAATGGCATGGGCCAGCCACAGGACGTCCATCAGGTTGCGGGTCCTCGCGCGCGGTGCGGGTACGGGACTTTAACGCAACTTGCCGTTGCCGGGAGGTGCGGCCGCCGGCGCCGCCTTCTGTGCGGCGAGCGTTGCCGCCGTTCCGCTCTTCGTGCCGAGCGAGCCCGCGTTCCAGCCGCCGCCGAGCGCCTCGATGAGCGCGACGCTTGCGACCAGGCGGTTCTGACGAATCGTCAGCAGAGTCTGCGCGTCGCCGAGCGCGATCGTCTGAGCGGTGATCACCGCGGTGTAGGCCACCGTTCCCGCTTTGTACTGATTTAGAGTCAGCTGCACGGCGAGGTTTGCGGACTTCACCGTCTGCTCCTGGACCTGCACCTGCTGCTCGAGGATGCGCAAGGTGGCGAGCTCGTCCTCGACCTGCTGAAAGGCCGTGAGCACGGTCTGGCGATAGTTGGCGACCGAGGCGTCGTAGGCGGCGCGGGCCTGGCGCACCTGCGCCGGGCGGGCGCCAAAGTCGAGCAGGGTATCGGCCGCGGTGCCGCCGAAGGACCAGATATTGTTCGGCGCCTTGACGAGGTTCGAGACGACGCTGCTCGCGTAGCCGAAGCTGCCGTTGAGCGTGAGATCGGGAAAGTAGGCC
>DATIZW010000083.1:0-15131 GCA_035516875.1 Steroidobacteraceae bacterium | reverse complement strand
CTGAAAGTCGGGGCCGGGGTCGGCGGCGCGGCGACCGAGCTGCACTGCCCATCGACGGCGATGCCGCCGGCGGCGATGCTCGATACGTTGGCGAAGGCGACGACGCTGTTGGAGCTGGTGTCGACGACATAGAGCGTGTCGGTAGAGGCGTCATACGTGAGCCCGGCCGGGGAATAGACCGAGCCGGGCATGCCGCTGCCGCAAAAACCGCTGGCGATCTGCACGAATGAGGCCTGCGCATCGCCGTCCAACGCGATACGATCGATCGCTCCGCCGACATCTGACACGTAGAGCGCCGCCGCATGGCCGCTGGCGGCGGCGACGTAGGCCGCACCCCAGGGTTGCGCGAAGCTATCGCTCGCGAAGGGGGTGGTGAGCATGCCCGTCGCGCTCACCAGCGGTACCTGGTTGGAAGTGTAGGCCGCGGCGGCGATGCTGTCGTCTGCGAGCATGGCGAGCGCGTTGCAGCCCTCGAGGGATGCCGACTTGGCAATCAGGTACGGTGTGGCGCCGGCGCTCGGGTGCAAGCCGATGATGGTCGTGCCCGAGCCCTGCACGGCACCGTTGTTGAAGTTGCACACCACCAGGTCGCCCTGCGAGATCAGGCCGGCGGTGGCGGGCGCGATGACGAGCCCGTAGGGATTACCATCGTCCCCGGAGACCGTCGAGCCGAGGGCTGCGATCTTCTGCTTCGCCAGCACACTGAGAATCGACGGGTTTACCGTGACCATCGCGCTGGAGGCGCTCGCCGTGCCGCCGGCTCCGGTGCAGCTCAGCACGTAGGTCACGCTGCCCGCGGCAGTGGGCACGACCGTCACCTGGCCACTCGAGGGCTGGCTGGCGGTGATCGCGCCGCCCACGGCGCTCGAGGCGCTCGCCGTGCACGAAGTCGCGTTGCTCGAGGTCCAGGCGAGCTTCACCGCCTGCCCGAGCGTCACGGTCGTTGCCGCCGCGGGCGAGGTGACCGAAACAGCCGGCATCGCGTAGCCACTGCTCATGCCGCTGCTGCTACCGTAACCCCCACCTCCGCAACTGACTACGCCAGCCGCGCTGAGACCGGAAACCGCAATGAGTGCGAGGAGCGCCCGAACACGCATGCCTGTCCTCCCGTTTTTGCCTGAGGTGTGTGCTCGCCACGAGCGACTCGGTTTGGCGACACTCTGCAGATCGCTGTTCCGGCGCCGGGAACAGCTCAGGGCGGCGCACGTGCGCGGTTGGGAACGGCAGGCGCCGAAGTGATAGTTTGTTCCCCTGGAGGGAGTATCGCGCTGCGGCGTTCGCACGCGCGCACGCACGGGAGTCAACATGCTCGCCATCGTCAGCGCCATGCCGGAGGAAATCACCGTCGTCGTCGAGTCGCTCGCGAACGTCACGACGCAGGAATCCGGCCGCCGGCGCTATCACGCCGGCACCTACCACGGCCACGACGTCGTGGTGGTGTTCTCCCGGATGGGCAAGGTCGCGGCGGCCGCAACCACCACACAGCTCATCACATCCTATGCGGCGACGCGCGTAGTGTTCAGTGGCGTTGCCGGCGGTGTGCGGCCCGGCCTTGCCATCGGTGACATCGTGATCGGAACGGAGTTGATCCAGCACGACATGGACGCCTCGCCGATCTTTCCCCGCTACGAGGTGCCGCTGCTCGGCAAGGCGGCATTCGGCACCGACCGCGAGCTGCGCGAGCGACTGACCGCGGCCGCGCGGACGTTCCTGCAGGCGGATCTCGCCTCGCACGTCTCGCCCGCAGAGCTGGCATTCTTCGGCATACGCACGCCCCAGGTGGTGAATGGCGTCATCGCGAGTGGCGACAAGTTCTTCGCCAGCAGCGAGGAGATTGCGGCGCTGCACCGGCGGCTGCCGGCGGTGGCATGCGTGGAGATGGAAGGTGCCGCGGTGGCGCAGGTGTGCGACGAGTATGCTGTTCCCTTCGGCATCGTGCGCACCATCTCGGACTCGGCCGACGAGAATTCACTGCATGACTTCCCGCGCTTCTCGCGGGAGGTTGCGCGGCACTATTCCGCCGGGATCCTGTCACGATTCCTCAAGGCGCTGTAAGGCGCGGAGACCGTTCCCATGAGATGGATTGTCGTTACCCTGATCAGCGTGAGTTCGACCTTTACGACGGTCACGTCCGCCGAGCCCGAGCCGGCGATGACGGCGGAGGATCTGCAGCAGCTCTGTACCGGCGAGGACCACGTGAGCAGGAACGCCTGCCGCATCTATATCCTCGGGGTTACCCAGGGTATTGCCGTCGGGGTGCGCATGGCGGGTGGCAGCAGCGCCGGCACGCCGTGCGTGCCCCCGGGAACCTCGGCTGACGCCCTCGAGCAGACCATCAAGACCAAACTCGGGCGGGATCTCGCGAACCACCCCGCGGATCGCACTCTCGAGGCTGCGGGCTTTATTGGGTCGGCGTTGCTGGCGGCCTATCCCTGCGCCAAACATCCCTGAGCGGGCACGGCGCGCAGTGTGCGGCGGCGCTCAGCTGCGCAGCCGCATACCCTGCGGATCATAGAGAGGCTCGAGCCGCACCGTGGCGCTGCGCAGCTCGCCGAGAATGTCGATCCCGAAGCGCGCGCCCTCGCGCGCCAGCGCGGTGGGCAGGTAGCCGGCAGCGAGGCTCTTGCCGACACAGTGTCCGTAGGCGCCGGAGGTCACGTAGCCGACCGCGGCGCCCTCGTGCATGATCGACTCGTAGCCGATCACCTCGGCGTCGGCGTCCGCTATCTCCATGACGATGAAGCGCCTTTTGGGGCCCGCGGCGCGCTCGGCGAGCACGGCGTCGCGCCCCGTGAACGCGGGTTTGTCGAAGTCGACGAAGCGGTCGAGCCCGGTTTCCGCCGGCGTGTGATCGGGACGGAAATCCTTGTTGAATGAGCCGTAACCCTTCTCGAGGCGCAGCGAGGAGAGCGCGCGGCCGCCGAAGTGCACGAGCCCGAGGGCGCGTCCCGCCTCCCAGAGATCGTCGTAGAGAGTCGCGAAGTAATCGGGCGTCGTCCATATCTCGTAGCCCAGCTCGCCGGTGAATCCGGCGCGCGTGAGGATCGCCGGGGCAAAGCCGACCGCGGTCTCCGTCACCTGGAAGAGCCTGAAGGCCTGCGCTGACAGATCGACTCGCACCAGGCGCTGCAGCAGCTCGCGCGAGCGCGGTCCGGCGAGCGACACACCGGTGAGCGTCGAGGCCACCGAGCGCACCGACACATCCGCGGGCGGCTCGGCACGCGAGAACCAGCGCAGATGGAACTCCTCGGCAAATCCCGAGCCGACGATCATGTAGCGATCGTCCGCGAGGCACGCCAGCGACAGATCACCCACGATGCGACCGGCGGGATTGAGCATCGGTGCGAGCGCGAGCCGCCCCGGCCGCGGTATCCGACACGCAAACACCCGATCGAGCCAGGCGCGGGCACCGCGCCCGCTCACTTCGTACTTGCCGTAGTTGGTCGTCTCGTAGAGCCCGACGCCGCCGCGCACTGCCTGGCACTCGGCGCGCACGACGGGGAAGGCTTCGGAGCGGCGGTAAGTGGGCGTCTCGCTCGGCGCGACGCCCGGGGGGGCGAACCACAGCGCATGCTCGAGCGCGAAGTTTGCGCCCATGACCGCGCCGGCCGCCCTGAGCCGGTCATAGATGGGCGAGCGGCGCACCGGGCGCGCGGCCGGCAGCTCCTCGTTGGGGTAGGCGAGGCGGAAGCGACGCGAATAGTTCTCCGGCACTTTGATGGCGGTGTACTTCGCCGTGGCGAAGGCGCCAAAGCGCGCGACATCCATGGAGATGATGTCCTGCCCGGGATCGCCCTCGGCCATCCAGCGCGACAGCACGAGTCCGATGCCGCCGCCCTGACTGAAGCCGGCCATCACCGCGCAGGCCACCCAGTAATTGCGCACCCCGCGCACCGGGCCGACCAGCGGGTTGCCGTCGGGCGCGAAGGTGAAAGGGCCATTGACCGCTTTGCGGATGCCGACACGTCCGAGTGCGGGGAAATGCCGGAAGCCCACCTCGAAGTACGGCGCGAGCCGCTCGAAGTCCTCGGGCAGCAGCTGCATGGAAAAGTCCTCGGGAGTCCTGAGCGGCGACCAGACGACACCGTTCGGCTCGTAGGTGCCGATCAGCGCACCGCCGCGCTCCTGGCGCACGTAGATCTCGCCGGCGTAGTCGGTGGTGTTGACGATCTCCCTGGCACGTCCGGCGAGCTCGGGGAGATCCTCGGTGATCAGGTAGTGATGCTCCATCGCGAGCACCGGCAGCTCGATGCCCACCATGTGGCCGACTTCGCGCGCCCAGAGCCCCGCGCAGTTGACCACGTGCTCGGCGTGCACCGTGCCCTTGTCGGTCACCACGTCCCAGGTGCCGTCGCGGCGTGCGGTGAGCGCGAGCACGCGCGTGAAGCGCTCCGCCGCGGCGCCGAGCGTGCGCGCCGCCTTGACGTAGGCGTTGGTCGTTCCGGATGGGTCGCAGTGACCGCCGTCGGCGCGCCACAGGGCGCCGATGAAGTGACGGGTGTCGATCAGCGGGTTGAAGTTGCGCGCCTCCTCGAGCGAGATCATCTGGGTCTCCATGCCGAGGTAACGGGCGCGCGAGCAGATGAGCCTCAGGCTGTCGAGCTCGCCTGCGCTCGCCGCCAGCATCAGCCCGCCGTTCGGATGCAGTCCGCACGACTGCCCGGAGATCGCCTCGATCTCGCGGTACAGGTCGATGGTGTATTTCTGCAGCCGCGAGAGGTTGGCCTCGCCGTTGAAGGTGTGCATCCCGCCGGCGGCGTGCCAGGTCGAACCCGAGGTGAGCTCGCTCTTCTCGAGGAGCAGCACGTCGGTCCAGCCGATCTTCGCCAGGTGATAGAGGACGCTCGCGCCAACCACCCCGCCGCCGATCACCACGGCCCGCGCGGAAGCCTTCATGTGAGTGCATCTGCGGACACGGGGGCAACAGTAGCATCACCGTCCGGCAGCAGCCCGAAGGGCTGCGCGGCGGCACTCAGCCACTCGCGAAAGTGCCGTGCGGTGCTCGCGGGTGTCAGCAGCAGCACGCCCGCGGTGAGTGCTGCGAGTATCACCGGCACCTGCGCCATGATGGTGGCAGCGGCGAGCCCGGACGGGAACGCCCCGGGGTCGAGGTCGAGGCGACAGCCGCGGGCGAGAAGTGCGCGCACCTCGGGCCCTGCCACCTCGAGTGCCGTAAGCGCCGAGGACAGATCGACGGCGATCCCACAGCCGACGCACGCGGACTGCCAGGTGTCCGCCGCGGTGCCGGGTGCCTCGGGCGGCGTTATGAGAAGCCAACGCTCAGGACGCACGCCAAGCACGAGCGTGCTTGCGTTGGCCACGACGTGTCCGAGGTCCGGCAGCTGCAGGCCGCGGCGGCGGGCGAGGGCCTTGAGCACCTGTACCCGATCGCGCACCGCGGCGAGCTCGACCACGTCGGCGGGGCGGCAGCGAAGCGTGATGCCGGGGCGTTGCCCGGCGGGCGTGGCCTCAGGCGCGGACACGATTGTTCTCCGGGTCGAGCATGTGGGGGCTGAGAACCTGGACCTCGGTGGCCTCGTTGTGTAGCGGCGAGAGGCCGATCAGGCGCTGGCCGTGCCGCTCGCGCCCGCCGCTGAGGAGCGCAAGCCCCACCCAGCCGTCGAATTCAACCGAGGGCGTGGAGGAGGTTACGTAGCCGAGACTCGCCTCGCGGGCCTGCGGCGCGACGAGTTGCATGCCGTTACGCAGCCGGCGAGTGCGCTCGACGGGGCGTATCCCGACGAGTTGCAGTCGCTCCGGTGCCGTGAGGCCCGGGCGTTGCGCGAGCGTGCGGCCGACGAAGTCGCCTTGTTTCTTTATGAGTCGCTGCAGACCGAGGTCGCCTGCCGTGGTATTGCCGTTGAGCTCCGCGGTCGTCAGGTGTCCCTTCTCGATGCGCAGCGTATTGAGCGCATCGAGTCCGTAAGCGCGGATGCCGAAGCGCTCACCCGCAGCCAGCAGTGCCGACCAGGCGGGCAGCGCCTGTTTCGCAGGCACCGCGACTTCGTAGGCGAGCTCGCCCGAGAAGGAGATGCGAAAGATCCGTCCCGGCGCTCCCGCGATCGTCGCGGCGCCGGCGGACATGAAGGGAAAGGCCGCAGTGCCGAGGTCGATCCCGGAGACGACCGCAGAGACGACCTCGCGCGCATTGGGGCCGGCGATGGCGAACTGGGCCCACTGGTCGCCGACATCGGTGAGCAGCACGTCGAGTTCCGGGAACACCGACTGCAGATGAAATTCCATGTGCTCGAGCACCGCGACGCTGTTGGCGGTGGTGGTCGTCACCAGGAAGTGCTGCGGGCCGAGGCGCGAGGTGGTGCCGTCATCGAATGCCATGCCGTCCTCGCGCAGCATGATGCCGTAGCGCGAGCGGCCCACCGGGAGCGTGGCGAACGTGTTGGCGTAGATGAAGTCGAGAAAGCGCGCCGCATCGGCTCCCTGGACGTCGATCTTGCCGAGCGTCGAGACGTCGGTGATGCCGACACGCTCGCGCACGGCGCGCGCCTCATCGAGCACCGCCGGCCAGCCCCCCTGGCGTGAGTACACGAGCGGCCGCAGCCACAATCCCGTGGACACGAAGGTGGCGCCCGCGGACTCGTGCCAGTCGTGCAGCGGCAGCCGGCGTTTGGGCCGGTAGTGCTCGCGGACCTCGCCGCCGGCGAGCGCGGCAAAGGGTACGGGCTGCGCGAACGGGCGCGGCCGCAGCACGCCGACTTCCGACAGCGGTACGCCACGCGCCTCGGCGAGCACCGCGCTGCCGAGGAGACCGGCGATGCGGCCCTGGTCGGTCGCCATGCCGTGAGTGGTGAAGCGCTTCATGTGCTCGAGATGCTCATAGCCCTCGCGGCAGGCGAGGCGTACGTCGGCGGCGGTCACGTCGTTCTGCAGATCGACGAAGGCCTTTCCAGGTTTCCCGGGCGCGCGCACTTCCCACAGCTCCCGCAGCGGGGTGACCGCCGAATCCGGCGGCGGCTCGGGAATGTCGCTCGCGTCGGCGCCGCGCCCGAGATCGGCGGCCAGTGCGCGCGCGACGGCCGCGCCGTCACGCGCCGCGGCGGCAAGTCCGAAGACGCCGTGCGCCGCACCCGCGACACGTCCGGCGCCGGAGGCGAGATCGGGCGTAAAGGCCGCGAGCGACCCCTGCCATTCGAGGGTGGCCCCCAGTTGACTTGCGAGCGCGGTGGCCGGCGTATGACCGCCCGAGACGAGGAGCGTGTCGGTCGCAAGCATGAACCGACGCCGCCCATCGAGCTCGTCGATGCTGACGGCGCGCACCTCGCGCCGTCCCGCGACGCCACCGACGACGGCGCCGACGTGCATCGGAATGCCGAGCGTGCGGGTACGCTCGGCGGCCCGCGAGCTGCTGCGTGGATCGATGACCCCGGCACACTCGATGCCGGCCGCCGTCAGCGCAAACACACTCTCGTAGGCTTCGTCATTGTTGAGGAAGAAGGCCGGGCGGCGGCCGGCGGCGACGCCGTAGCGGCGCAGGTAGGCGAGCGCGGCGCCGGCCAGCATCACGCCCGGCAGGTCGTTGCCCGGGAATGCAATCAGTCGCTCGAGCGCCCCGGTGGCGAGCAGCGTGCGGCGGGCGCGGATCACGCGCAGCCGCTCGCGTACCCCGAAGCGGGCAGCTGCCGCGCCCGGGAGTACCTCGAGCGCACCGAACACACCGTGGCCGTACGCGCCGAGCACCGTGGTGCCGGTGAGCGTGCGCACGGCGGGCCGCGCGGCCAGCGCCGCACAGAGCCGTTCGCGCCACGACCGCCAGCGCTCATCGAGCAGCGTGCCGCCGCCCGCCACGACGTCCTGCTCCGCGAGAATGACCCGCAGGCCGCAGGCGCCCAGGTGGTCTGCGGCGGCAAGTCCCGCTGCTCCCGCGCCGACCACCAGCACGTCGGCATGATCGTGCACGGTCTCGGCGGGGTCGGCGTGGGCAGGCACGATGGGCTCGAGCCGCCCCAGCCCTGCAGCGCGGCGAATGAGCGGCTCGTAGACCCGCTCCCAGGCCCAGCCCGGCGCCATGAACGTCTTGTAGTAGAAGCCCGCCGGCAGGAAGCGGCCGAGCAGGTCGTTGAAGGCGAGCACGTCGAAGGTGAGCGACGGCCAGCGGTTCTGGCTTTCGGCCACGAGCCCCTCGTGCAGGGCGAGCGTCGTCGCCGGCCGGTTCGGCTCACGTCCGCGCGGCCCGAGCACATCGACCAGTGCGCAGGGCTCCTCGGGTCCTGCGGTGACGATGCCGCGGGGGCGGTGGTACTTGAAGCTGCGCCCGACCAGGCGCACGCCATTCGCCAGCAGCGCCGAGGCGAGGGTGTCGCCTGCGAGGCCACGCAGCATCCGCCCGTCGAAGCGGAAGCCGACGGAACTGGAGGCGTCGGTCAGCAAGCCCTGAGCGATGCGTGCCGGTCCCGGCATCAGGGGTCCGCCTGCCTGACCGGTGAGTCGGGTGCCTCGGCACCGCTTACCGAGCGGATCTCGTGCGTCAGCGTATGACGCACGATCTTCAGGAGCTTGCGACAGCCGCCGACGTGCAGCCACCACTCGGTATGCCAGTCGCAGCAGTTGTCGCGCTCGTAGACATAGGCGCTGAAGGTATCCTGCGCGGCATCGGCCTCGGGACGGCGCCGGCTGGCATCACCGCGGTAGCGAAACTCGGTTTCGTCGCGCTCACCACACCAGGGGCAGGCAATCCTCAGCATCGCTCGCTCAGTGCAGGTAGGGGAAGGGGCCGGCGCCGCGCTCATCGACGGTGCGCCCGGCCGCGAAGCGCTCGAGACCGAGGTGCGCGGCGAGCGGGTGCGGCGTGCCCTGGGCAATCAGATGCGCGGTGGTGAAGCCCCCGGCGGGAATCGCCTTGAAGCCGCCGTAGCACCAGCCGCCGTTCAGGATCAGCCCCGAGAGCGGCGTCTTCGAGATGATCGGCGAGCCGTCCATGGTCATGTCCATGACACCGCCCCACTGGCGCAGCACCCGAAGGCGCGCGAGGCCCGGCAGCAGCGTGATGGCCGCGGCAGCCACTTCCTCCGCCATCGGAAGCGTGCCGCGCTGCGCGTAGGTGTTGTAGCCGTCGATGTGGCCGCCGAACACGAGACCCCCTTTGTCCGACTGGCTGACGTAGAAGTGGCCGGCGCCGTAGGTGAGCACCACGTCGAGCAGCGGCTTCACCGGCTCGCTGACGAATGCCTGCAGCACGTGCGTCTCGATGGGAAGCGTCAACCCGCCCATGGCGGCGAGCACCGAGGAGTACCCGGCGACCGCGAGACACACGGTTTCCGCGGCGATGAAGCCGCGTGCGGTCTCGACCCCAGTGACGCGCGTCCCCTGACGGCGCAGTCCCGTCACCTCGCAGTGCTCGACGATGTCGACGCCGGCTGCGGAGGCGGCGCGGGCGTAGCCCCAGGCGACCGCGTCATGTCGCACCGTGCCGCCACGGCGCTGCAGGAAGCCGCCGAGCACGGGGTAGCGGCCGTTGTCGAGATCCACGAGCGGCACGAGACGCTTGACCGTCGCACGGCTCACTGCCTCGGCGTCCACGCCGAGCAGGCGCATCTGGTTGGCACGGCGCGTGAACAGGTCGCGCTGGGCCTCGGTGTGGAAGAGGTTGAGGGTGCCGCGCTGGCTCACCATGGCGTTGAAATTGAGGGAGCGCTCGAGCCTTTCCCAGAGCTTCAGCGAGAAATCGTAGAAACGGATGTTCTCGGGGTGAAAGTAGTTGGAGCGGATGATGGTGGTGTTGCGTCCCACGTTGCCGATGCCGATCGGTCCCTTCTCCAGCACCAGGACGTCCGTTATGCCGTGCACGCTGGCGAGGTAGAAGGCAGTCGCGAGCCCATGGCCGCCGCCACCGACGATCACGACGCGGTAGCGTTCGCGGGGGACGGCTTTCGCCCAGGCGGGTGTCCAGCCGCGCTGGCCGTGCATGCCCTCGCGCAGCAGACGCCACAGGGAGTAACGGCTGGCCGGGGTGCGCCTGGCGGCAGGGTGCGGAGGGTGCGGCGGCCGACTCATCGGATGGCCCATGATAAAGCGCTTCGGCAGCCCCGCACACCCGGGGCGCGCGCGGGCGGCACTCTTGACGCGCGGGACAACAACCGACAACGTGCACGGCGCGATGGCGCACTGCCTGACACCGAGTCCCCGAGCCGCGAAGGTCCTCAAGTCGCTGAGCGTAGCGCTCGTGCTCGGCGTCGGGCTCGCCTCACCACTCGAGGCCGCAGTGGTCGTGTCGTCGAAGCTCTCGAGCGAGTCGGCCATGCTCGGTGAGATGATCCTCCTGATGCTCAATGCCGATGGCATCGCGACGGTGGACCGCACGCGCATCGGCGCAACGCCCGTAGTGCGCAAGGCGCTGCTCGCGGGCGAGATCGATCTCTACGTCGAATACACGGGCAACGCGGGACTCTTCTTCAACGACAGCGCCGATCCCGCCTGGAAGGATCTGGTGAAGGGCTACGAGCTCGGCGCGCGGCTCGACTACGCCGCGAACCGCATCGTCTGGCTCACTCCGGCACGGGCGAGCAACGCCTGGGCGCTGGCGGTGCGCCGTGATGTGGCGCTCGCGCAGCATCTGAAGACCATGAGCGACTTCGGCCGGTGGGTCGCTTCCGGCGCTCACGTGGTGCTCGCCTGCTCGGCGGAGTTCGCCAACGCCGGAACGCTGCGCTCGCTCGAGAGAACCTACGGCTTCACGCTGCGCTCGGACCAGCTCATCGTCCTTGCGGGCGGCGAGACGTCCGCGACCATCCGCGCCGCGGCCGCGGGCACCAACGGCACCAACACCGCCATGGTGTACGGCACCGATGGAGGCATTGCGGCCGCGAGTCTTCAGGTCCTCGAGGACGACCGGCACGACCAGCCGGTGTACGCGCCGGTCCCGGTCATCCGCGAGGCGGTGCTGAAGGCGCACCCGCAGATCGCGCAGATCGTCAAGCCACTGATGGACAGCTTCGATCGCGAGACACTGCAGCAGCTCAATGCCCGCGTGCAGGTCAACGGCGAGTCCGACGAGGCGGTGGCGATGGACTACCTGAGGTCCCGGGGCTTTCTGAAATAAAGGGGGCGGAGCTGGAGCGCAGCGCGATGACGGCGCCACCGCGGCGCAGGATCGATCAGCTCGGGGCGCTGCTGTCGGCGGTCGCCACCGCGGCGCTCCTCCTGCTGCCGTTCGTGGTGTTCAAGGCGAATCGCATCGTGCCCGGCGACCCGCACGGCCTCCTCGAGGTGCTGCCGCCCTGGGGCGCGACTGCCTGTCTCGCGACGCTCGCCTTCGCCGGCGTCGTGGCACTCACCGCCCGCGGCGCGCGCTTGCGCCTTGCCGCAGCGCTGCTCGGGGTGCTGGCCGTGGCGCTCGCGGTCGCTGCGGCGGCAAATGCGCTCACACCCCCCGGCGACAAGGTCGTGCGCGTGGCTCCGGGCGGCGCCTTCTGGCTGCTGCTCGCGTGTCTGCTGCTGCTCGCGACCGACGCCATTACCCGCATGCGTCCGGGGCCGGCGCTGCGGGTGTTGCTGCTCGCGCTGTTCCTGGTCATCGCCGGGGCGGCGCTCGCCCACGGCACCTTCGACAATCTCTCCGTGATGCGCGAGTACGCGGTCAACGCCGCGCGCTTTGCGCGTGAGGTGCGGCAGCACCTGTACCTGGCCCTCGGCTCGCTCGGAGCGGCGGTCATCGTGGCGCTGCCCATCGGCATACTCTGCCATCGCGTCCCGCGGCTGCGCAGCGCGATCCTCGGTGCGCTCAACCTCGTCGAGACCATTCCGGCGATCGCGCTCTTCGGCATCCTGATGGCCCCGCTCGGGGCGCTCGCCGCGGCGCTCCCCCGGGCCGGCGAGCTCGGTATCAGCGGCATCGGTGCAGCGCCTGCGGCCGTGGCGTTGTTTCTTTACGCGCTGCTGCCGATCGTGGCGAACACGGTGGTGGGACTGAAGCGCGTGTCGCGCGCCGCCGTCGAGGCGGCGCGCGGCATGGGGATGACCCCCTGGCAGGTCCTGAGGCGCATCGAGCTGGTGCTGGCGCTGCCGGTCATCCTCACGGGAATCCGCGTGGTGCTGGTGCAGAACATCGGCATGGTCACCATAGCGGCGCTCATCGGTGGCGGGGGGCTCGGTACTTTCGTCTTCCAGGGCATCGGACAGACGGCGATCGACCTGGTGCTGCTCGGGGCGATCCCGATCGTCGTACTGGCCTTCTCCGCAGCGGTGCTGCTCGATGCGCTGGTCGAGGTCATGGACCGGGCGAAGGCATGATCCGCATCGAGGACTTGAGCAAGCAGTACGACGCGACGACCGTCGTCGATCACGTCTCCTTCAGCGTCGAGCGCAATTCCATCACCGTGATCGTCGGTACGTCGGGCTCGGGGAAGTCGACGCTGCTGCGCATGATCAACCGCCTCGTCGAGCCGAGCAGTGGCCGGGTGCTGCTCGAGGGGAGCGACACGCGCGGGGAGCCCGCGCACCTGCTGCGCCGGCGCATCGGCTACGTGATCCAGGGCAATGGCCTGTTTCCGCACCGTACGGTGACCGAGAACATCGCCACGGTGCCGCGGCTGCTCAAGTGGGATGAGTCGCGCATTCGTGCACGGGTCGAGGAGCTGCTGCACGTGTTCCAGCTCGACCCTGCCACCTACGCGCAGGCCTTCCCGCACCAGCTCTCGGGCGGGCAGCAGCAGCGCGTGGGTGTCGCGCGCGCGCTCGCCGCGGAGCCCGCGGTACTGCTCATGGACGAGCCGTTCGGCGCACTCGATCCGATCATCCGCGCCAAGGCGCAGGAGGATCTGCTCGACATTCAGCGACGCTTCGGCACCACCATCGTGCTGGTGACGCACGACATGGACGAGGCATTTCGCCTCGGGGACCGCGTCGCGGTGATGAGCCAGGGGAGGCTCCTGCAGTATGACCATCCCGCGACGTTGCTCACGCACCCGGCCGATCCTTTCGTGTCGCGCATGACCGGCGTCGCCGACCGTGCGATGAAGCTCCTGTCGCTGACCACCGCCGGCGAGGCCGCGCTGCCCGGCGGCGCTGCGCAGGGGCCGAGCGTGCCGGCATCGGCCTCGCTGCGTGAGGTGCTCTCCGAGCTGCTCTGGCAGGGCGCGACGTGCGCCGTCGTGCTCAACGAGGACGGCTCGCCACGCGGTCAGCTCACCGTCGCCGCAATACTCGCCCGGGGGCGCCCGTAGCCGTGTCGGCGGCAATGCTTGTGCGCCTGGCCGCGCTCGCGCTGCTCCTGGCGTTCCTCCTCTTCCCGCAGAGCTTCGCGCCGCTGTTCGCGCCCCTCACCCAGTACGGCGCGCCGCCGATCTACGACCAGGGGAATCTGCTGCAGCTCGCCCTCGCGCAGCTCACCACCGTATGCATCGCGGCGGCCGCCAGCACGCTCGTCGCCGTGGGTCTCGGGATCCTCGTGACGCGCCCGGAGGGAGCCCAGTTCCTGCCGCTGTCGCGCTCGCTGGTGAACGTCGGTCAGACGTTTCCGCCGGTGGCGGTGCTCGCCGTGACGGTGCCGCTCGTCGGCTTTGGCGAAAAGCCGACACTGATCGCGCTCTTCGCCTATGGGTTGCTGCCGATCTTCGAGAACACGGTCACCGGCCTCAGGAGCTGCCCGGCGGAGGTGCTCGAGGCGGCGAACGGCATGGGCATGAGCGCCCGCGAGCGACTGCTGTCGGTGGAGCTGCCGCTCGCCTTACCGCTGATTTTCGAGGGGATCCGCCTGTCGCTCGTCATCAATGTCGGTACGGCGACCATCGGCTCGACGGTCGCCGCGAAAGGCCTCGGCGAGGTCATCATCGCGGGCCTTCTGTCAAATAACACGGCGTTCATCCTGCAGGGCGGCCTCGTGACCGGCCTCATGGCCGTCCTGCTCTACGAGGCGCTCGCCGCGCTTGAGCGGCGGCTCACTCGCGCCGTTCAGCTCGATTGAGACCGGCCTCCCGAAAACGCTGGCTTGGCAGCGCGCGGCGGAACGACTTCCGATACAATGAGATAGGAATGACATTAGCCACCACGCCCGAGCGGGACTCTCCCGGGGCGCCCGTGACTAGCCTCAGCCCGCGCGTCCCGGTGGAATTCCCGACTCTGCTTCTCATCCTGGCCGACTATGCCGGGTGGTTGGCGGTTACCTATGCGTACACGCGCTGGCCGCTCGCCCTCGTGGCCCCGGTCGCCGTGGTGCTGATAACACTGCACGGTTCACTGCAGCACGAGATCGTCCACGGTCACCCGACGCGCTGGGAGCGCCTCAACCGCCTGCTCGCCATCGTGCCGCTCTCCTTGTGGTTGCCGTACGAGCGCTATCAACACACTCATAAGGCACATCACATCAATCCGCGGCTCACCGACCCGCTGGATGATCCCGAGTCCTACTACTGGAGGCCGGAGGATCTGGCGCGGCTCAACCGTCTCAGCCGCTTCCTCCACCAGGTCCAACAAACGCTCGCCGGGCGCGTTGTGATCGGCTCCTTCTGGCGCATCGGCATGTTCCTGCGCGACGAGCTGCTCAGCCTGGTGCACACTGAGAGGCGCGCGCTGGTCCGCAACGAACAGAACGTGGGCCGGGTCTGGTTGGAGCACCTCGCCTGGTGCGTGCCGGTGGTGTTATGGCTGAAGCTCGTGTGCGGCATGCCCCTGTGGGTCTACTTTGTCGCCATGGTGATTCCGGCGAACGGGCTGCTGCTGATCCGCTCGTTTGCCGAGCATCGCTGGAGCCCCGCGGTGCCGGAGCGTATCGCGCTCGTCGAGGATTCGTGGATCCTTGGACCCTTGTTCCTGTTCAACAATCTGCACGCGCTACACCACGCGGCGCCGATGATTCCCTGGTACGGCTATAACGCCTACTACCGCCGCGCGCGCTCGCGCCTGATCGCCGAGAACGGCGGCCTCATCTATCGAACCTACTTCGACGTGGCGCGGCGCTTCCTGTTTCGCGCCCATGACGCGCTGCCGCACCCCGCCGGCCGCGTACCGCCGACGCCGGGGCGCGCAGTCCCGCGCGCCGCGTAAGCTTCAGGCCGGCCGTTCGAAGCCAGCCACCCTGGCGGCGACGTCCCATTGCAGCAGCGGCGTGAAGGTCTCCGCGCTGACCTGCGCAAACCCCTCGAGCAGCAGCGGCTCCGCCAGCGGGGCGAACCAGCTCTGGC
>DATIZW010000082.1:0-7167 GCA_035516875.1 Steroidobacteraceae bacterium | reverse complement strand
ACCGAAGAGTTTGTGGCGGCGCATCCCGGACACGCCGGCTCGATCGCCTTTCTGATTACGAGCGACGAGGAAGGTCCTTCCGTCGACGGAACGCGGCGCGTCGCGCAGCTGCTGCGCGAGCGGGGTGAGCGCATCGACTGGTGCGTGGTCGGCGAGCCCTCGAGCGAAGTCGCCATCGGGGACACGATCAAGGTGGGGCGGCGCGGATCACTCAGCGGCCGACTCACCGTGCACGGCGTGCAGGGCCACGTCGCCTACCCGCAGCTCGCCGAGAACCCGGTGCACACGCTTGCGCCGGCGCTCGCCGAGCTCACCGCGCGCGTGTGGGACCAGGGCACGGAGCACTTTCAGCCGACGACCTTCCAGGTCTCCAACCTCAACGCGGGCACGGGCGCGCCGAACGTCATCCCCGGCGAGCTCAAGGCACGCTTCAACCTGCGCTACTCGCCCGTGCAGACGCTCGAGGGACTCAAGGCCACGGTGGAGGAAATCCTGCGGCGTCACCGGGTGCGCTATACGCTGGAGTGGTTCGTGTCGGGAGAGCCGTTCTACACGCCGCCGGGGACGCTCTCGGCCGCGGTGCGCGATGCGGTAGCCGAAGTCACCGGGGCGTCGCCCAGGGTCTCAACCGGCGGCGGCACCTCCGATGGCCGCTTCCTCGCGGCGCTCGGCGCGCAGGTCGTCGAGCTCGGCGTCGTGAACGCCTCCATTCACAAGGTCAACGAGTGCGTGCGCGTGAGCGACATCGAGGCGCTGCACCGCATGTACGTCAATGTACTGCGCAAGCTCCTCGCGGCACGCTAGAACTCGGCGAGATGTTGGCCCGGTACTTCCCGGGCGGGGTCATCGCTCTAGCGAGGCCGCGCAGGCGATGGAGCGAGATTCGCATACGTCCCGGCAGTGCCGAGAATGAGCGCCCAGATGAGCACCCACGCCGGCATCGCGAGCCCGAGGAAGCGCCAGTTCACCACGCCGCACTCCCCGCTTCCGGTGAGCACCTTGCGGATTACCTGCCACATGGGCATGAATTGCAGCAGCACGCCGAGCGGTGCGCCGCAGGAGGGCAGCGTTCCCGGAGGCAGGCTCTGCACGTACAGGTGCCGCGCGGCGACCGCGAGCGTCGCAAGCGCGGCGATGGCGATCGCGAGCGCGTAGCCGTAACGTCCGCCCCCGCGCGGGTGGTGCAGCGCCGCCGCGAGAAACACGAGTCCGAGCAGCACGATGCCGATGCGCTGGAAGATGCACAGCGGACAGGGCTCGAGTCGCAGCTGAAACTGCGCATAGAGCGCGTAGGCGGTGAGCGCTGCGCACACGGCGAATCCGGCGAAGTTGACCAGGCGGCGGTCGGGCACGCGCAGTCGACGATGCGCGGTCAGGCGGACGCCGGAGGCGTAGCGGCGGCGGCGCCGCTCGCGCGCAGCTCGCGCTCGACGTCGTCGAGGGAGGTATGGCGAATGTCCTTGCCGTGCACCATGTAGATGACGTACTCGCTGATGTTCTTGGCGTGATCGCCGATACGCTCGAGCGCACGCACCACCCACATGACGTCGAGCGCGCGACGGATCGTGCGCGGGTCCTCCATCATGAAAGTGATGCTCTGACGCTGGATCGCCTCGTACTCCTCATCGACCAGGCGATCCTGGCGCGCCACGCGCAGCGCCGATTCCACATCCATCCGCGCAAAGGCGTCGAGCGCGTCGTGCACCATTTCCAGCACCACCCGGCCAAGGTGCTTGATCTCGCGGTACTTGTCCGCGGGGCGCTCCATGGTCGCGAGCCGTGAGGCGATGTAGCCGATCTTCTCGCCTTCATCGCCGATGCGCTCGAGGTCGGTGATGGTCTTGATGATGGCGACGATCACGCGCAAGTCACCGGCCGCAGGTGCACGCGTCGCGAGGATGCGGCTGCACTCCTCGTCGATGGCGACTTCCATGTTGTTGACCTGATAATCGTCCATCGCCACCGATTCGCCGAGCGAGCTGTCGCCCTCGATGAGGGCGGTTATGGCCTTGTGCAGCTGCTGCTCGACAAAGCCACCCATGCCGAGCACCTTGCTGCGCACACGCTCGAGATCCTCGTTGAAACGGCGCGAGATGTGGTGACTGAGGTCGGCGGTTTCCATCAGTTGGCGTCTCCGGCTTCGCCCGTCGGCGGGCGCGCGGCCACACGCGCGATCATAGCGGAACTGCGGCCGACAGCCAGTCTCGCGCGCACCGGCAACGGGATCCAGGCCAGCCCGCCGAGAAACTGGGTGCTCGCCGCGTCCCAGCTGAAAGCCGCCGCCCGGGCGGCGCAGACGCGACGGTCGAGTCGCAACGCCGAGGCTATCGCGCTGGCGAGGTCCGCATGGAGGACGCCGGTCACACCTTGTTCGACGACGTCGAGGGGTCCAGGCACGGGAAAGGCCGCCACCGGCACGCCGCAGGCGTTTGCTTCGAGCATCGCCAACCCGAAGGTGTCGGTGCGACTTGGAAAAACGAGCGCATCGACGCCGGAGAGGAGCGCGGCGAGCTCGGCGCCGAAGCGGTAGCCGGTGAACAGCGCCTGTGGATAACGGGCGCTGAGTGCAGCGCGCTGCGGACCGTCCCCGATCACCACCTTGCTCCCCGGCAGCTCAAGAGCGAGGAAGGCGTCGAGGTTCTTCTCCACCGCGACACGGCCGACGCTCGCGAGGACTGGTCGCGGCAGGGCGCTGAGAAGCGGGTGCGGTGCCACGGGACGGAAGGTGTGCAGATCGACGCCGCGCCGCCACAGGTGCAGTCGCGCGAAGCCGCGGGCCGCGAGCTGCGCTTGGAGGGTGGCGCTGCTCACGAAGGTGCGCGCGGCCGCGCCGTGGAAACGCCGCAGCCACGCGTAGCTCAAGCCGAGCGGGATGGGCCAGCGCGCGCGCAGGTACTCCGGGTAGCGGGTGTGGTAGGAGGTGGTGAACGGCACGGCACGCGCCCGGCAGTGGCGGCGCACGGCGAGTCCCACCGGCCCCTCGGTCGCGATGTGAATCGCGTGTGGGCGAAATGTCTTCAGCTGCCGCGCCACATGCTCACCGGGGGAGAGCGCGAGACGGATCTCCGGATAACTCGGGCAGGCGAAGCTCGCAAGTCCCTGCGGCGAGATGACCCGCACTTCGTGCCCGAGGGTGGCGAGCGTTGCGGCGGTAGCTTTGAGTGTGGTGACGACGCCGTTGGTCTGCGGCGTCCAGGCATCGCTTGCGAGCGCGATTCTCACGCGGCCCGCGGAGCGAGCGCGGCGGTGGAGCGCAGTGCTGCGGGCTGCGCGAGCGGCCAGCGCAGCAGCTCGAGCGCGCCGTCCTCGTTTTCGAGGAGCGCCGTGCACGACTCCACCCAGTCACCGCTGTTGCCGTAGAGCGCGCCGCCGATGCGCCTGAGGTTGGCGCGGTGGATGTGACCGCAGATCACCCCGTCGTAGCCCTGCGCATGTGCATGCTGTGCGGCGAGCCGCTCGAAGTGCTCGATGTAGCGCACGCTGGTGCCGATACTGAGCTTGACGCGCTCGGCGAGCGACCAGTACGGCCGGCCGAGTGCGCGGCGCAGCTCGTTTACGCCGTGGTTCAGCAGGATGGTAGCCGTGTAGAGCGCATCGCCCAGGCGCACGAGCCAGCCGGGACACGGGAGCTCGCTATCGAACTGATCGCCGTGCAGCACCAGCAGCCGCTCGCCACGCGCCGTGCGGTGCACCCATTCACGATGTATCTCCAACTGGCCGCGCAGCATCTGCGCCAGCATGGCCAGACTCGCATCATGGTTGCCGGGGATATAGATGAGTCGCGTGCCGGCCCGCTGTCGGGCGAGGAGTGCACGCACCACCTGGGTGTGCTCGGCGCTCCAGAACGCGCGCCGTGCAAGACTCAGCGCATCCACGATATCGCCGACCAGCACGATCTGCTCGGCCTCGAGGGCGTGGAGAAATTCGTTCAGCTCGCGGACGCGCGCATGCCTGAACCCCAGATGGATGTCCGACAGGAACAGTGTGCGGGCCTTCCTCCTGCCCGCCCCCGTGGGGTCGCCGCTTGCCATGGCCTCGGGTTGGTCCTCCAGGCTGCCGTCAGTGGCAAGGGTCGTCGAGGCGTGTGTCGTCGGGATGACAGTCGCGCTAAGTATTTCTTACGAATTAGTGGGTTGCACAAAACTTCTAAGCCAATGCCGCGCTCGCGGCCGGCTCGAGGGGCGCAATGCGCTCGATCGGGAAGTGACAGGTGAAAGTACTGCCCGCGCCGTGCGTGCTCTCGACGTCGAGCGTCGCGCCGTGGCGCTGCAGGACGTGCTTCACGATCGCGAGCCCGAGACCCGAGCCCCCGGTGGTGCGCGAACGCCCGGGATCGACGCGGTAGAAACGCTCGGTCAGGCGCGGAATGTGCTCGGCGGGAATACCCATGCCGGTATCGCTGACGGAGAAATGGCCGCCCTCCTCGTCCGTCCACCAGCGCATCTCGATCGAGCCATCGGCCGGGGTGTACTTGGCGGCGTTGTCGACGAGGTTGGAGAACGCCGAGTGGATCTCGGGCTCATCGCCGATGAGCTCGGCGGCCGAATCGATACGTACGCGCACGTCGCGCGGGTGTGCGGGTCGCGCCAGCACATCCTTGCGCAGCAGCGCCAGGAGCGCCGCGACGTCGATCGGCTTACCGCCGACCACCTCGGTGGTCTCCTCGAGCCGCGACAGCTCGAGCAGGTCGCGGATGATGGCGGTCATGCGCTCGGCCTGACGGCGCATTTCGGCCACCGGGCCCTGCAAGTCGGGCGGCAGCGCCGAATCCTGGCCGAGTGTCTCGAGGTAGCCCGAGATCACGGTAAGCGGCGAGCGCAGCTCGTGCGAGGCGTTCGCTACGAAGTCGCGCCGCACGGCCTCGAGACGCATCTGCCGCGACACGTCACTCACCAGCAGCAGCAGCTGACCGTCGCCGTACGGCGCGACCTGCAGCGACAGGTAGCAGTCTTCGCCCGTCGTGGGGCGGATGATGACTGGATTCGAATAGTCACGCCCTGCGAGATAGCGCACGAACTCCGGCTCGCGCAGCAGGTGCTCGATGCGCATGCCGAGATCGCCGGTGCGGCGCAGGTTGAGCAGCCGCGCTGCCATGCGGTTGAACCACACGATCTCGCGCTGGGCGTTGAGAATGACCACGCCATTCGGCAGCGCTGCGGTGGAGCGCTGCAGTTGCCGCATGAGCTGCACGAAGCGCTGCTTGTGGAAGCGCTTGCGACGGTGCAGCCGCACGATCTGGGCGATGATCTCCCCCCACACGCCCCCGACGTCAGGCGGATCGGCGTAGCTGCGATGACGCAGCCACCACTCGAGACGAAACAGGTTTACCAGCAGCCAGGTGAGGTGCAGCGCGAGCGCGCCGGCGAGGCCGCCCCACAGGTTGCCGAACAGCCAGCCAGCGAAGCAGCCGACGATGACAGTACCGAGCAGCCGCCCCGCCGCGAACCACCAGGCCTGTGTCGCGGGTTCCATGGAGAACCTGACGCCTCTGTCTATCTATGGTCCATGCTCAGAGGGTGCGGCCCGAGAAGCGGTAACCCGAGCCGCGGACCGTCTGCACGAAGCGATCGTACCCAAAATGCTCCAGCGCCTTGCGCAGGCGACGGATATGTACGTCGATGGTGCGCTCTTCGACGTAGACGTTGCCACCCCAAATGCGGTCGAGCAACTGATCGCGGGTGTAGACGCGCTCCGGGTGCGTCATGAAGAACTCGAGCATGCGGTACTCGGTCGGCCCGAGCGCAACGGTACGCTCTCCCACCATCACGCGGTGACTTCCCTGATCAAGAACCAGCCCCTCGAACTCGATCAGCTCGTCGACGCCGTTGCCGCCACTCCGGCGCAGCACGGCATTGATGCGGGCCAGCAGTTCGCGCGGCGAGAAGGGCTTGGTGACGTAATCGTCGGCGCCGCCCTCGAGGCCGGCGACCTTGTCGCCCTCCTCCGCGCGCGCCGTCAGCATGATGACAGGCAGCTCGCGTGTCTCGCGGTCGCGCTTGAGCGAGCGCGTCAGCTCGAGCCCACTCATGTCCGGCAGCATCCAATCCACCAGCACCAGATCGGGCCGCGCGTCTGCCAACGCCGCTCGTGCGGTGCGACAATCTTCCGCCTCCCGCACGTCGAACCCCGCGCGCTTGAGGCCGAAGGCGATCATCTCGCGGATCGGGCGCTCGTCCTCGACGATCAGTACCTGTTTGGCGGGCATCTTGCTATGGCGGATTCGGGCGCGGCTATTACAGAGGCACTGTGTTGCAGATTCATGACAGTCGCTCGGACAGTGTCAGTTTAGTGACGGCGCGTGCGGGGTCTGTGTCACATCGTCGCGCAGATAATGCGGAAGCGCCTGTTCTGCGGGCAGAACGCGCCCCGCCGCCACCTCCACCGCGGCGAGGGTCGCAACCTCACGGGCGTGCGGCCGGAGGCTCTCGAGGATGAGGGCTGCCGGCGCCGCGACCGTGCTACGCAGCTCCGGGTAGGCGGCAAAGCCGGAGCCGGCCGCACCGAATCGCCCAACCTGAGCTGTGGCTTGACCGGAGCGGCCAACGGGAACGGCGATCTCGGCCGCACCACCGACATGCTCTTCCCCGACCCCTACCGCATATCCTGCCGGTCCACGCTCAAACCAGGCCCAGTAGACCTCGCGCATCCGTGCGTCCGTGCACACGAGGACCTGATCGAGGGCCGGGTGCTCGTTCAGCACGCGCTCGGCGATCGCGCGCAGGTCAGAGATCGGCACGACCGGCACAGCGGCGCCATAGGCAAGTCCCTGGGTCACACTCGCCGCCAGTCGCACGCCGGTAAAAGCGCCGGGGCCGCGCCCGAAGGCAATGGCACTGAGCTCCCTGAGCGGAAGCCGCGCCTCACGCAGCAGCGCATCGATCATCGGCAGAATGTGCTCGGCGTGACCCCGCTCGAGTAGCGCCTCACGCATGAGTACGCGCCCATCAATAAGGAGCGCAGCCGAGCAGCACTCGGTTGCGGTGTCGATGGCGAGAATTCTCACGGGGCTGCCGCAACCCGCGCACCCGCCGGCATGGGCGGCGCATGACGCGCGAGGAAGCGCTTCGTCTCCTCCGCATCCTGTGTCACGGACATCGCCGGCAGCGCCTCGAGAAACACCCGTCCGTAGGCGCGAGCGAGCATGCGCGGGTCGCAGATCACCACGAC
>DATIZW010000081.1:0-2956 GCA_035516875.1 Steroidobacteraceae bacterium | reverse complement strand
CAATCAGGGGCCGCGCGTCGCGGCTCACCAGCAGCACGAGCGCGACGGCCACGATCAGCTTGTCGGCGACCGGATCGAGGAAGGCACCGAGGCGCGAGATCTGCCCCAGGCGCCGCGCGAAATAGCCATCGAGCGAGTCGGTCACTCCGGCGGCAGCGAACAACAATCCGGCCGCCGGATCCGCCCACGGATACGGCATGTAGAAGAGCACGACGATCAGCGGGATCGCGGCGATACGCGTCCAGGTGAGCGTGTTGGGCAGATTCCAGGACATCAGCGACGCCTAAGAGCCCGGGTGCAGGTGATCATAAAGGCTTCGCGCCAGGGCCGCGCCGATTCCGCTGACCTGTGTGAGATCCGCCACGCCAGCGCGCATCACGCCCTGCAATCCGCCGAAGTGCTTGAGCAGTGCGCGCCGCTTGGCCGGTCCGAGTCCCGGCACGACCTCGAGCACCGACTCGTTGTAGCGGCGTGCGCGCTTCCTGCGATGTCCGGTGATGGCAAAGCGATGCGCTTCGTCGCGGATGCGCTGGATGAGGCGCGCCGCCGGGGCGTGCGCCTCGGGCGTCACGGGAGCGTTGGCGCCGTAGACGAACAGCCGCTCCTGCCCGGGCCGGCGGTCGGGACCTTTGGCCACCCCGACCAGCACCAGGTCAGCGAAGCCGAGCTCGGCGAGCACCTCGTGTACCTGGCTGATCTGACCCGCGCCGCCGTCGATCAGCAGCACATCGGGCGCTGGCACCTCGCCGGCGCGCACGTGGCGGTAGCGTCGCTCGAGCGCCTGGCGCAGCGCCGCGTAATCATCGCCCGGTGTCACACCGCGAATGTTGAAGCGGCGGTATTCCTTCTTGATCGCACCTTCCGGCCCAAACACCACGCAGGAGGCGACCGTCCCTTCCCCGCCCGTGTGACTGATGTCGAAGCATTCGAGACGCTGCGGTGGCTCGGGCAGATCGAGCTCGTGGGCCAGATCGAGCAGCATCTCGTCCACACCCGCACGCTGTGCGAGCCGCATGCGCAGCGCCTGCGTCGCGTTCTCCCGGGTCAGCTCGACCCAGCGTGCGCCCAGGCCGCGCATCGGGTGCCTCACCTCGACGGCATGCCCGCTGCGGTTGCTGAGCACTTCCGCGAGCGCCGGCGCGTCCTCGAGGCGGCTGCCGAGCAGCACCTCAGGCGGCACCTCGGCGCTCGCGTAGTACTGCATGACGAAGGACGCCAGCGCCTCGTGCGGCTCCGCGAGGAGGGCGCGCGGGAAGTAGCTGTTGGTGCCGAGATTGCGCCCGCCGCGCACCAGCATCACGCTCACGGCGTACTCGCCGGCCTCACCGACGATGGCGAGCACATCGGCATCGCGCTCGCCTTCGGCCGTAACCACCTGTTGGGCCTGGACACGCTTGAGCGCAGCGAGCTGGTCGCGCAGCTGCGCCGCACGCTCGAACTCGAGCCGTCCGCCCGCCTCCTCCATGCGTGCCTGCAGCTCCGCACTGACCTCGTCGCTGCGACCATCGAGCACTTTGACGGCGGCGGCGATGTCCTGCGCATAGGCCTCGCGGCTGATGAGGCCGACGCACGGCGCCGAGCAGCGCCCGATCTGGTGCTGCAGGCACGGGCGGCTGCGATTGGCGAAGAAGCTGTCGCGGCAATTGCGGATGCGGAACAGCTTCTGCAGCTGGTTGAGTGTGTCGCGCACCGCACCGGCGTTGGGGAACGGGCCGAAGTAGCGGCCCGGGGCGCTGCGTGGGCCGCGATAGAACTCCAGGCGCGGGAAGTCGTGCTCGACGTACAGGTGGATGTACGGAAAGCTCTTGTCGTCGCGCAGCACGATGTTGAACCGCGGCCGGTGCGCCTTGATGAGGTTGTACTCGAGCAGCAGCGCCTCGGTCTCGGAGTTGGTAACCGTCACCTCGATGGCGCTCACCTGCGCCACCAGCGCCTGTACCTTGGGATCGACGTTGCGCGGGGCGAAGTAGGTGGCTACGCGGTCCTTGAGACTGCGTGCCTTGCCGACGTACAGCAGCTCCTGCGCTGCGCCGTACATGCGGTAAACGCCGGGCCGTTTCGGCAGCGAGGCGATGTATTTCTTGTGGTCGAACACGCTGCGAGAGCTCCTCAGGACCGCTGCCCGCGAGGCAGCGGCAACCCCGCGAGCGCGCAGGCGCGCGCGAGCACCGCCGCGAACATGGCCGGCGTGAGCCGGCGGGTCGCGGTGTTGTAGCGGCTGCAATGATACGAATCGAGCAGCCAGTGGGTCGCATCGAGGCGGTGCTCACGTCCGTGCGCGAAGGGGTACCGGCCCCCCGACAGCCCGAGCGCCATCAGTACCGCAGCGTGCCCGACGCGCCCGAGCGCGAGGTACACCGTGACCTGGCGCAGCTCGTGCATCTCGGCCGCGAGGAATGTGTTGCAGCGGCGAATCTCCGCCGGCAGCGGGCGGTTCGCGGGCGGCACGCACTTCACGGCGTTGGCGATGCGGGCGTTGCGCAGCCTCAGGCGGTCGCGCGCGGAACGCGACACCGCGGCGGTGGCGAGGCCGGCCTCATGGAGCGTGCGATAGAGGAGAATTCCCGCGTGGTCCCCGGTAAAGGGCCGGCCGGTGCGATTCGCCCCGTGCATGCCGGGCGCCAGCCCCACGATGAGGATCCGCGGCCGCGCGGCACCGAAGGACGGTACGGGGCGGGCGAAGTAGTCCGGGCGCTCGCGGCGCGTACGCTCGAGGAAGGCCGCGAGTCGCGGGCAGCGGGTGCACTGCGGATCGTAGACCGCGCCGGGCGTGGGCCTGGCGCGCGACGCACTCATGCCCCGACTTCAGGTCGCAGGCCGCGCGGCACGCTTGTCGCTGCGGCGGCTCCGGCTGCGCTCGGCGATCAGCATGGCGAGCTCGAGGGCCTGCTCGTGATTCAGCCGCGGGTCGACGCTCGAGCGGTAGGCACGCGCGAGGTCGTGGTCGGTGAGTCCG
>DATIZW010000080.1:0-3890 GCA_035516875.1 Steroidobacteraceae bacterium | reverse complement strand
CTCGGAGTGCTCGAGAGCGACCGCTACGTGAAGATCCGCGACCGCAGCAAGGACGTCATCATCTCGGGCGGCGAGAACATCAGCTCCCTCGAGGTGGAGGATGCGCTCTACCGCCATCCGGCGGTCATGGCCTGCGCGGTGGTGGCGGCGCCGGATCCCAAGTGGGGCGAGCGGCCGGTCGCCTACGTCGAGCTCAAGCCCGAAAGCCGCGCGACGGGAGAGGAGCTGATCGCCCACTGCCGGAGCCTGCTTGCCGCCTACAAGATCCCGCGCGAAGTACGCTTCGAGACGATCCCCAAGACCGCCACCGGCAAGATCCAGAAGTTCGTGCTGCGCGAGCGTGCCCGCTCAGCCAGCGCCATCGAGTGAAGGATGCGACCATGAATGCAACGCCCAACGCTATCGCCGAGCCGCTGCTGCGCCGCGAGCGCGACGCCCGCGGTGCCGTCACGCTCACCCTGAATCGCCCCAAGGCCTTCAACGCGCTCTCGGAGGAGCTCCTCGGCGCGCTGCAGGCGGAGCTCGATACGCTCGCCGTCGACCCCTCGGCACGCGTCCTGGTGCTCGCGGGCGCGGGCAAGGCCTTCTGTGCCGGTCACGACCTGCGCGAGATGCGCGCACAACCCTCGCTCGACTACTACGAGCGCCTCTTCGGGAAGTGCTCGCACATGATGCTGACGCTGCGGCGACTGCCGATCCCGGTGATCGCGCGCGTGCACGGCGTCGCGACCGCCGCAGGCTGTCAGCTCGTGGCGCAGTGCGACCTCGCGGTCGCCTCGCGCGAGGCGCGCTTCGCCGTGAGCGGCGTCAACCTCGGGCTCTTCTGCTCGACACCGGGCGTTGCCCTCTCGCGCAACGTGCCGCTCAAGGAGGCCTTCGAGATGCTGGTGACGGGCGAATTCATCGACGCCGAGCAGGCGCTCGAGCGCGGGCTCGTCAACCGCATCGCCGAACCCGACTCGCTCGATGCGGAAGTCGAGCGGCTCGTCGCGAGCATCGTCGCCAAGCCGCGCGTCGCGATCACCCTCGGCAAGGCGCTCTTCTATCGCCAGGCGGAGCTCGGCCTCGAGGCGGCCTACCGGGCGGCCTCTGAGAGCATGGCCTACAACATGATGGAGGAGTGTGCCCTCGAGGGCGTGCAGGCTTTCATCGATCGGCGCGCCCCGCGCGCGAGCCCATAGCAACGCACGCGGATCCCCGGGAGACGGAAGCTCGGGTGTAGCGGCCGGTCCGCGACGATCCGAGGGGCGGAAGCGACCAGCGGAAAGGCCCGTGGCGGCAAAGGGCTTCACGGGGCTCTATGATCGCCGCCGCGGAGGTTCACGTGGCCATCGAGCTCACCGTCAACGCCCGGCCGGCGAGTTTCACCGGCGACCCCTCGATGCCACTGCTGTGGTACCTGCGCGATCACGCGCACCTCACCGGAACGAAGTTCGGCTGCGGCATCGGTTACTGTGGCGCGTGCACCGTACATGTTGACGGCGTCGCAGCGCGCGCCTGCGTGACGCCGATGAGCGCGCTTGGCGGTCGCACCGTGACCACCATCGAGGGCCTCGCGGCGGGCGAAGCGCTGCACGCCGTGCAGCAGGCCTGGATCGAGGAAGACGTGCCACAGTGCGGCTACTGCCAGGCGGGGCAGATCATGGCCGCGGTCGATCTCCTCAAGCGCAGGAGCGCGCCCACCGACGCCGACATCGCCACGCTCACCAACCTGTGTCGCTGCGGTACCTACCCTCGCATCCGCAAGGCGATCCGGCGGGCCGCGGCGCAGCTCAAGGCGGCGCAGACGTGAGCGTCGTGGGCATCGTGGGCGTCGTGAGCGCGGTGAGCGACGCGAGCGCGGCAGGCGCCGCTGCCACGGCGAGTGCCGCAGGCACGCGGCCCGCGCTGACGCGCCGCGAGTTTCTCCAGGTGTCGGTGAGCGCCGCGGGCGGTCTTGCGGTATCGCTCGTCATGCCCGCTCTCGCGGCGGCCGAGGGCGCGACGCGTCCGAAACTTCCACCCGCCGTGAATCAACCGCTCGGCAGCTTCGTGCGCATCGAGCCCGACGGCCGCATCGTGATCGGGGCGCGCGGTTGCGAGCTCGGGCAGGGCGTGCGCACCTCGCTGCCCATGCTGATCGCCGAGGAGCTCGACGTCCCCTGGTTGGCAGTCACTGTCGAGCAGCTCCCCTACGGCCTCGTTGCGAGCGCCGATCCGCCCGGAGTGGCATCGCGCTACGGGCCGCAGGGCGCAGGCGGCAGCACCAGCATTCCCGACGCCTGGCACGAGCTGCGACAGGTCGGCGCCCGCGCCCGGTGGCTCCTCGTACAGGCCGCGGCACACGAGTGGCGAGAGAGCGCCAAAGCGCTGCGCACCGAGGATGCGCATGTCGTGCACCCGGATGGGCGGCGGCTGAGTTATGCGCAGCTCGCGCTGCGTGCCGCCGCACTCATCCCGCCCGAGGGCGAGGTGCCGATGAAAGAGCGCTCTGCGTGCCGCATCATCGGCCACCCGACGCGTGTTGCCGACGGGCGCGACATCGTGACGGGTGCCGCGGCATACGGTATCGACGCCGCCCTTCCCGGAGCGCTCACGGTGCTCATCGCGCGCTGCCCGTACTTCGACGGCTCACTCGGTGAGCTCGATGACGCGCAGGCGCGGCGCATTCCCGGCGTGCGGCAGGTGGTCACGATTCCGCCGCCGCGCGCGGGAGCGCCGCTCGACCGCAATCTCGCCGCCGGTGTCGCAGTCGTCGCCGATGACTTCTGGTCGGCGCACCGGGGGCGCGAGGCGCTGCGCATCCGCTGGACGGCGGGGCCGGGCGCCAAGGACTCCTCCGCCGCGCTCGAGCAGCGCGCTGCCGCGGCGTTCGGCAAGGGCGGCCTCATCGCACGGCGGGACGGTGACTTTGCCGCGGCGCGGCGAAGCGCCGCGCGGGTCATCGAACGCACGTACGTCGAGCCCTTTCTCGCGCACGCCACCATGGAGCCGCCGAACGCGCTCATCGATCTGAAGGCTGACCGCGCGCTGCTGATGGCATCGCTGCAGAGCCCGGGCGGTGCCTCGCGCATGATCAACGCGATGACCGGCATCCCGCGCCCCGACATCGAGATCCGCCTGCCACGCACCGGCGGCGGCTTCGGCCGCCGCCTGGAGAATGACTTCGTGGCGGAGGCAGTGCTCGTCGCGCAGAAGGTCGGCGCGCCGGTCAAGGTGCTCTGGACACGCGAGGATGATCTGCAGAACGACTTCTACCGTCCCTTCGGTGTGCATCGCCTGGGCGCTGCGCTCGATGCGACGGGACGCGTCACGGGCTGGTCGCACCGGGTCGCGGCGACCGCACGCAAGTGGCGCGCCGCGGACATGGAGGACGAGACGGACTGGATCGGTTGCGTCGATCGCGACGGCTTTCCCGCGGGGTGTGTCGGCAACTACCTCGCCGAGTTCCTGCCGGTCGACTTCCAGCTCGCCCGCGGCTGGTGGCGCGCGCCGCTGCCGACCTTTGCCGCGTTCCCTATCGAGAGCTTCCTCGATGAGCTTGCCCACGAGGCGGGGCAGGATCCGCTGGCGCTGCGCCTCGTGTTGCTCGGGGCTCCGCGCGAGCTCGACTATCGCGATCACGGGGGACCTAAGTTTCATACCGGGCGGCTGGCGGAGGTGCTGCGGCGGGCCGCGCGCGAGATCGGCTTTGGACGGAAACTGCCACCCCGGCACGGCGTGGGACTCGCGAGCCACTTTACGCACGGTGGCTACGCGGCACATGCGATCGAGGTCGCCGTGTCTCGGCAGGGTGAGCTCGACATCGTGCGCTGTGTGTGCGCGGCGGATGTCGGCGCGATCGTCAACCCGCTCGGCCTCGAGACGCAGTTCATGGGCGGCACCATCGACGGGCTGTCCACGGCGCTCAG
>DATIZW010000079.1:0-23263 GCA_035516875.1 Steroidobacteraceae bacterium | reverse complement strand
CGCGCGGCACGAGCCGCAGTGGCCGGACTTGCAGCTGTGCGGCAGGTTGAGCCCCGCAGCGAGCGCTGCCTCGAGTACCGGCTGCGCGGCGGCGACGCGCAGCGTGCGCCCGTGTGGCTCGATGCGCACGTTGTGTTCCTGGGGGCTCACTGTCCTGATCCTGTCACGTGAGTGGCTAGACTAGACGTCCGGCAACGCTTCGGCCAAGGAGAGGCGCGATGTTCGCAAACCCACCGGCGGCGCAGATCGCCCGGCTGCTGCGTGACGCGCACATCATCGCGGTCGTCGGCCTCTCGGCCGACCGCACCCGTCCGAGTCGCGGTGTCGCCCGGGCGCTGCAGCGCTTCGGCTACCGGGTCATTCCGGTGACGCCCGCGGCCGAGTCGATCCTCGGCGAGCCGGCGGTGGCGAGCCTCGATCAGCTTGCGGAAGTGCTCGGGCCGGACGAGCAGGTCGATATCGTCGACGTCTTCCGCCGCCCGGTGCACGCGGCCGGCCTCGTCACCGAGTGCATTCGCCTCAACCTGCCGGCGCTGTGGTTGCAGAAGGGCGTGATCGACCAGGCCGCCGCGGCGCGCGCCGTGCAAGCCGGCATCTTCACCGTGATGGGCCGCTGCCTGTTCGCCGAGCGCGTGGCGCTGCGTTAGGTTGCAGAGGCGCCGCCCGGGCTGCCGCGACCGCCCGCACGTCGTGCGTCGGCAGTGGTTTCGGCTATGCTTGCGCGCGATGCGCATCGCCTTCACGAAGATGCACGGGGTCGGCAACGACTTCGTGGTGTTCGATGCGCCTGCCACCGACACGGTGCTCGGGTCGGAGCGGCTGCGCCGCCTCGCGGACCGTCATACCGGCATCGGCTTCGACCAGGCGCTGCTTCTCGAGGCGCCGCGCCGCGCCGAGAGTGCCGTCTTTTACCGCGTCTTCAACTCCGACGGCGACGAGGTCGAGCAATGCGGCAACGGTGCGCGGTGCATCGCCGCGCTACTGCACCGCCGTGGCCTGACGCGCGACGGCGCCATCACCCTCGACAGCCCCGCGGGCCTGATCCGGGCACGTGTCGGCGCCGGTGCCCAGGTAGCGGTCGACCTCGGTGTGCCTAACTTCGCCCCCGCTGCGCTGCCGTTTGTGGCGCCGCGTGAGGCCGACAGCTACCCGCTCGAGGTCGCCGGTCGCACCCTCGAGATCGGCGCGGTATCCCTCGGCAACCCGCACGCCGTGCTGACAGTGCCGTCCGTCGAGGATGCGCCGGTGGCGACGCTCGGGCCGGCGATCGAGAATCACCCGCGCTTTCCGAAGCGCGTCAACGCCGGTTTTCTCGAGATCGTGACGCGCGACGTGGTGCGGCTGCGCGTGTACGAGCGCGGTGCCGGTGAGACCCGCAGCTGCGGCACCGGCGCCTGTGCGGCGGTCGCCGTGGGCCGGCGGCGCGGCCTGCTCGAGCGCGAAGTGCGCGTGGGGGTGCGTGGCGGCGAGTTGCAGGTAAACTGGGCGGGCAGCGGGGAGCACGTCTGGCTGAGCGGTCCAACAGAGGTATCCTTCGAAGGTCACGTCGAGGTCTAGGACACCATGACAACACGAGAGGCTCGCGGTCTCGCCGCGGTGGACTCCGAAGAGGAAGCCGTCGCCAGCTACCTGCAGCGCAATCCGGAGTTTTTCGAGCGCCACCAGGGGGTGCTCGTGCGGCTCAAGCTGCCGCACGCGCGCGGCGACTCGACCATCTCGCTCGTCGAGCGGCAGATCGAGGTGCTGCGCGAGAAGCTTGCCGGCCTCGAGCACAAGCTCGCCGAGCTACTGCGCGTGGCACGCGCCAACGACGCCATCGCCGAGCGGCTGCATCGCTTCACGCGGCGGCTGGTGCGTGGTATGCCGCGCGCCGAAGTCATTGCCCGCATCGAGGCCGGGCTGCGTGAGGACTTCGATGCGTTCCACGCGGCGCTGGTGTTGATCGGCGCGACGCCCGAGACCGACGCACCACGGTTTCTGCGCAGCGTGTCGGCCGACGACCCGAACCTGAAATCCTTCGAATCGCTCTTTGCGAGCGGCAAGCCGCGCTGCGGCCAGGCGCGCGACTCGCAGCGCGAGTTTCTGTTCGGTCCCGAGGGGCTGGAGATGGGATCGGTGGCGCTGGTGCCGCTCGGGGACAAGGGCTCACTCGGGCTGCTGGCGCTCGGCAGCGCCGATCGCGACCGCTTTCACCCCGGCATGAGCACCGAGTTCCTGGCACGTCTCGCGGACCTGGTCGCCGACTCGCTGGGCGCCGCCGAGCCGCGCTGAGGCGCACACACCCGGCATGACTCAGGACGCGCTCGAGTGGGTGGCGCGCTTTCGCCGCTACCTCGGCGCCGAGCGGCGGCTGTCCGTACACACCGACCGCGGCTATGCGCGCGATCTTGCCGCGCTGGTGAAGTTCTGCGACGGCGCGCAGCTACGGGACTGGAGTGAGCTCGACTCGCAGCACGTGCGTGCCTTCGCCGCGCATTCGCACGCCGGCGGCCTCGGACCGCGCAGTATCCAGCGGCGACTCTCGGCGGTGCGCAGCTTCTACGCCTTCCTGCTGCGCGAGGCGCCAGGGGCCGCCGCCGCAGCGCCTGCGCGGCGGCGCGCAAGCCGACGTGTCACGCGCAATCCGGCCGACGACGTGCGCGCCCCCAAGGCGGCCCGGCGCCTGCCGCGCACGCTCGATGCCGACCAGATGGCGCGGCTGCTGCAGATCCCGGCCGGCGATGTCCTCGCCGCCCGCGACCGCGCCCTCATGGAGCTTTTGTATTCCTCGGGGCTGCGCCTCGCGGAGCTGGTCGGCCTCGAGCTCGCGAGCGTCGACCTCCGGGACCGCGTGGTGCACGTTCTCGGCAAGGGCCGCAAGGCGCGCATCGTCCCGGTCGGACGTGTCGCGGTGGCGGCGCTGCGGGCGTGGTTGAAGGAACGCCCGGGCCTCGCCCGACCGCAGGAGACGGCGCTGTTCGTCGCCCGTAACGGGCGACGCCTCGGGGCGCGCGCCGTGCAGGCGCGCGTTGCGCTCTGGGCGCGCCGCCAGGGGCTCGGGGTGCACGTGCACCCGCATCTGTTCCGCCATTCCTTTGCGTCACATCTGCTCGAGTCGAGCGGCGAGCTGCGCGGGGTTCAGGAGCTTCTCGGACATGCCGATATCTCCACCACCCAGATCTACACGCACCTTGACTTCCAGCACCTCGCCCGCATTTACGACGCTACCCACCCGCGGGCGCGCCGCAAGGCTTAAGGACGCGCCGCAGCCTGCGGCCGCCGCGAGCGCCGCTCGCACCCGCGCTGCACGCGGGCTAACCTGATCTAGCGGAAACCCTCTACACCCATGACCGACACGCCAGCCTTCAATCCCCACGGCACGACCATCCTCGGCGTACGCCGCAACGGCGCGATCGCCCTCGGTGGCGACGGCCAGGTGACGCTCGGCAACACCGTCATGAAAGGCAACGCGCGCAAGGTGCGCCGCCTGGCCAATGACCGGGTGCTGGCCGGCTTTGCCGGGGGCACTGCGGATGCCTTCACGCTGTTCGAGCGCTTCGAGGGCAAGCTCGAGAAATACGGCAATCTCACGCGCGCGGCGATCGAGCTCGCCAAGGACTGGCGCTCCGACCGTTACCTGCGGCGCCTCGAGGCGCTGCTGCTGGTGGGTGACCCGGAGAAGCTGTTCGTGATCTCCGGCAACGGCGACGTCATCGAGCCCGACTACGACGTGGCGGCGATCGGCTCCGGCGGACAGTTCGCGCTCGCCGCGGCGCGGGCGCTGCTCGAGGGGTCGCAGCTCTCGGCGCGCGAGATCGTCGAGCGCTCGCTCAACATCGCGGCCGACATCTGCATCTACACGAACCGCAACGTGGTCATCGAGGAATTGAACGCACGCGCGCGCGTGCGGGTCTGACCCTTATGTCGTCGCTCACCCCCCGGCAGATCGTACAAGAGCTCGACAAGCACATCGTGGGCCAGGACGCGGCCAAACGCGCCGTGGCGATCGCGCTGCGTAACCGCTGGCGCCGCATGCAGGTGCAGGAGCCGCTGCGCCAGGAGATCACGCCGAAGAACATTCTCATGATCGGCCCGACCGGCGTCGGCAAGACCGAGATCGCGCGGCGCCTGGCGAAGCTCGCCAACGCGCCGTTCGTCAAGGTCGAGGCGACCAAGTTCACCGAGATCGGCTACGTGGGGCGCGACGTCGACTCGATCGTCAAGGAGCTCGCCGACGTCGCGGTGAAGATGACCCGCGAGCAGGAGATGGCCAAGGTGCGCGAGCGGGCGCTCGACGCTGCCGAAGAGCGCGTGCTCGATACGCTGCTGCCCAAGCCGCGCATGATGGGCTTCTCCACCGACGAGCCGGCGGCCGCACGCGACGGTGAGACGCGCCAGAAATTCCGCAAGATGCTGCGCGAGCGCGAGCTCGACGACCGCGAGATCGAGATCGAGCTGCGCGCCGTGCCGAGCGGTGTCGAAATCATGGCCCCGCCGGGGATGGAGGAGATGCAGCAGCAGCTGCAGTCGATGTTTCAGAACCTCAGCGGCAACCGCACCCGCACGCGCAAGGTCAGGGTGCGCGAGGCGCTCAAGCTCTTGACCGACGAGGAGGCCGGCAAGCTGATCGACGAGGACGAGCTCAAGATCCAGGCGCTCGCCAATGCCGAGCAGAACGGCATCGTGTTCATCGACGAGATCGACAAGGTGACGCGCCGCCAGGAGACCATCGGTGCCGACGTGTCGCGTGAGGGCGTGCAGCGTGATCTGCTGCCGCTCGTAGAGGGCTCGACCGTCGCCACCAAGTACGGCCCGGTGAAGACCGATCACGTGCTGTTCATCGCCTCGGGCGCCTTCAGCATGGCGAAACCCTCCGACCTGATCCCCGAGCTTCAGGGGCGGCTGCCGATCCGTGTCGAGCTCGACTCGCTCAAGGTAGGCGACTTCGTGCGCATTCTCACCGAGCCCGACGCCTCGCTCACCGCGCAATACAAGGCACTGATGGCGACCGAAGGCGTCGCGGTGGAGTTCACGCCGGACGGCGTGCGGCGCATCGCCGAGATCGCCTTCCAGGTCAACGAACGCACCGAGAATATTGGTGCACGCCGGCTGCATACCGTCATGGAGAGGCTGCTCGAGACGGTGTCATACGAGGCCACCGAGAAGAAGGGCGATGGCAGCGCGCGTGTCAGCATCGACGCGAAATACGTCGACGATCACCTCGGCGCACTCGTGAAGGACGAGGATCTGAGTCGCTACATCCTGTAGCGCTGCCTGGCTGCGCGTGTCGCGACGCGTCGCTCGCCGCCCCCGAAGGGGGTCGCATCCCCGGTTGCGCGTGTTTGTGGTGACAAACATACGTGTGTATCATCGAAACCGTTTGTATCGCTTTGTAGCGCCGCACGCGGCCGGGCGGTGACGGCCACAGAAGAAAGGCCGCATGCGCGCTGATACTTGGGGAGGTATCAAGATGGCACGCGCTCAGCTGGCCCTGTTGCGAACTTTTCCGACATCCCTCGTAATGGCAGCATCGTCAATTGTTGCGCATGCACAACAGACGGACCAGGTAAACCCCCAATCAGTGCTCCAGGAAGTCGTCGTTACGGCGCAGAAGCGCGTCGCGAACCTCCAGGACGTGCCTTTCTCCGTTTCGGCGACCAGCCAGGATCAGATCCGCAATCTCGGCGCAGAAAATCTCGTCGACCTGTCGCGCAACATCGCCTCCTTCACCGTCGCGGATCTCGGCCCTGGCCAGAGCCAGATGGCGATCCGCGGTATCAGCTCCGGGCAGGTCATCCGCGACCAGCCGGGAGTGAAGGAACAGGTTGGCGTGTATCTCGACGAGTCGGCCATCTCGATCGCGCTGTTCACGCCCGACCTCGAGCTCTTCGACCTCGAGCGTTTCGAGGTGCTGCGCGGCCCGCAGGGCACGCTGTTCGGCGCGGGTTCCGAAGCCGGCACCGTACGCTACATCACGCGCCAGCCCCAGCTCGGCAGGACCGAGGTGTTCACCGATGCCTCCTTCGAGACCGTCGAGGACGGCGGCCAGGGCGGCATGGTGCGGGGCGCGTTCAATCTGCCAATGGGCGACACGGCCGCGGTGCGGCTGGTCCTCTACTGGCATCACCTGCCAGGCTTCATCGACGCCATTCAACCTGGCGGCGGTGTCGACAAGGACGTCAACGACGGCGATCGCACCGGCGCGCGGCTGTCGCTGCTGTGGAAGCCGACCGATCAGCTGTCCATCACGCCGCGCATCGTGTATCAGAACCTGACGACCAACGGCTTCCCGAGGGTCGATCTCTACAACATACTCGCCAATCCCTACACGGCGATCTCGCCCGTGACGATCGGCGACCGCGAGCAGTACACCCAGCAGCGCGAGGGCCTCCTCGACCAGTTCGTTCTGACCGACCTCGACGTCAACTGGAACTTTGGTCCTGCGACGCTCACCTCGATCACCTCATACACGCATCGCAATGTGCGTGTACTGCGCGACGCCACGCAGCTCACCGGCAGCGTGACCTACGACGCTCTGGGAATCGACAATCAGGCCGACGTGCGGCTCGACTCGCCTCTCTACGACCGTACCGGCCTCAACGTGTTCTCCGAGGAGGTGCGGGTGGCATCGAACGGTACCCAGCGCATCGATTGGCTGGTCGGCGGCTTCTTCCAGCACGTCGACCGGCACTACGGCCAGGACCTGCCGACGCCGGGTTATGACGCGCTGGTGGGTGCGCCGAGTTCGTTTTTCGGCGCCCCGGCCGCGGATACGCCGTTCTACTCCGACCTCAGCTACCGCCTTAAGCAATATGCCGCGTTCGGCGAGGCCACCTGGCACATGACGAGCCAGTGGGCCCTCACGGCCGGCTTGCGTTACTACAAGTTCACCGAGGACAAGAACCTGCTGTTCGCCGGCGTCTTCGCCGACGACACCTGTGCTCCGGGGACGGGAGGGAACACTACCTGCGTACCCCAGGTGGTACCAGCCTCGACGGACTCGAGCGGCACCTCGCCGCGCTTCATCCTGAGCTACAAGCCCACCGACGACGCGCAACTCTACGCGCAGGCGGCGCGCGGGTTCCGCCTCGGCGGCATCAACGACCCCATCAACCTGCCGCTGTGCTCACCCACCGACCGGATCGTGTTCGGCAACAATCCGAACTGGAAGGACGAGACCACGTGGGACTACGAGCTGGGCGCCAAGACGCAGTGGCTCGACCGGCGGCTGACGCTCAACGTCGATGTGTTCTACTCCGACATCAAGGACCTGCAGGCCACCACCACGGCCGGTACCTGCTCCTCGCGCGTGGTGTTCAACGTGCCGACCGCGCGCAGCGAAGGCGTCGAGCTCGAGCTGTTTGCCCGACCCAGCAACAACTGGGATTTTGGTATCTCCGCGTCGTACATCGATGCCAAGCTGACATCGTCGGTGACCTCGAGCATCCCGCCGCCGGCTGGCTCTCCGCCGGGTACCGCGCCCACCACGGTGGTCGTCGGCGGTCTCGAGGACGGCAACCGCCTGCCGACCGCGGCGAAGGAGCAGGCGGCGGCGTTCGTCGGCTTTACGCAGCCGCTGAGCAGCGGCAAGGACTTCTTCGCCAACTTCACCATCCAGTACGTCGGCTCCTCGTTTTCGCAGTTCGAGAACGAGCAGCCCAACTGGGGCACCATCTGCGCGGGCTGCCCGACCCCGGGCAATCCCAACGATTTTCGGGCGCGCCTCGATCAGTTCGGCGGACCGCTGTCCACCAGCTCGTTCACGTTCGATCCCGAGCTGCCGAGCTACACGATCGGCAACCTGCGTCTCGGTCTCAAGACCGACCACTGGCAGGCGGCGTTCTACATCAACAACCTGTGGGATGAGACCGCGCACCTGGCGCTCGACTACGAGCGCGGGCGTACCGCGCGGCTTGGCTATCTGACCAACCAGCCACGGACCTTCGGTCTCTACGGCAGCTACAACTTCTGAAGCGCGCACGCCGCCCGCGGCTGCCTGAAACTGTTAGGGCCGGCTTCCCTCAGCGCAGGCCGGCCCTTTTCTCAGATCCTGAAGCGCTCCTTGAGCTCTGCCGCCATGCGGCGGCTCACCGGCAGCGGCGCCTCGCAGCCGCGCAGGCGCACGAAGTACTGGCCGTCGGCGTTGCGCTCGATGCGCTCGAGGTGCCGCGCGCCGACTAGCGCATTGCGGTGGACACGCACGAAGGCGCCGCCGAACTCGCTCTCGAGAAGCCGCAGCGAGTCCTCGATCAGGTCCTCGCCGTTGAAGTGGCGCACGGTCGTGTACTTCTGATCGGCGAGGAAGTACTGCACCTCCTCGATTGGAATCAGCCGCACGCCCTCGCGGCGTCGCGCGGCGATGTGGGTGCGGCGCGCCTCGCCGCCGGCAGTTGCGAGCTTCTGCAGCTGCGCCTTGGTGAGCCGGCCGGCCCGCGTGAGCGCGGCGGCGAGCTGCTCCTTGCGTACCGGCTTGAGCAGGTAGCCGACCGCGTGTGCCTCGAAGGCCTCCACCGCATAGCGGTCGTAGGCCGTGGTGAAGATGATGGCCGGCGGCTCCTCGAGCACGTTGAAGTGGCGCGCAGCCTGCAGGCCATCCATGCCCGGCATGCGCACGTCGAGCAGCACCACGTCGGGCGAGAGCTCGTGGGCGCCGCTCAATGCCTCCGTGCCGTTCGCCGCCTCGCCGACCACCTCCGCTTCCGCGATCTCACTGAGCAGGCTCCGCAGTCGCTCGCGCGCCGGCGGCTCGTCGTCGACGATCAGCACCCGCAGCCGCGCCGCGGCGCTCATGAGGCTGACAGCCGCTCGCGTGCCGGCTGGGCCGCCGGCTGCTTCTCGATGAGCGGAAAGCGCAGGGTCACGATGTATTCGGCATCGAAGCGGCCGGATTTCATGAGCGCGCGCTCGCCGTACAGGAGGCTCAGCCGCTCGCGGATGTTGGCGAGCGCCAGGCGGTTGCCATCGCGTGCCCCGGGCGCCGGGTCGAGGGGATTGCGCACCACGACGGTGACCAGACCGCCGGCCACCTCGCCGCTGATGGTAACCGTGCCGCCTTCCGCACGCGGCTCGATGCCGTGGTAAATCGCGTTCTCGAGCAGCGGCTGGATCATGAGTCCGGGTACCAGGGCATTCCCAGGCAACGAATCGATCTTCCAGTCGACCTGCAGCCGCTTGCCGAGCCGCAGCTGCTCCATGCGCTGATAGGTGCGCGCCACCTCGAGCTCCTCGGCGAGCGTGATGGTATCGGCCTTGTCGCTCAGCGTCGCGCGGAACAGGTCGGCGAGGTCCTGCACCGCCGCCTCCGCGCGCGGTGGGTTACTGCGCGTGAGGGCGGCGATGGTGTTCATGCTGTTGAAGAGAAAGTGTGGCCGGATGCGCGCCTGCAGCGCGTGCACGCGTGCCGCGGCGCGCAGCTCGACGCTGCGCCGCCATTCGTGCGCCACGTAGAAATAGCGCAGGGCGAGCCCCGTGACGATCAGCCCGATCCACACGTTGCGCACCGCAAAGCTGCCTGGCTCGGGCGGGAACAGCGTCGCGCCCGCGGAATCGAGCACCGCCCGCGTGCGGCCGATGAGATAGACGCACACCGACACCGCCGCCACTACGGCCGCGACCAGCGCGAGCGCCGCCGCCGAGCCCGCCGCTACCGTCAGACGCGCCAGCCGCTCGCGCAGTGCGCACAGCACCGCGGAGCCCGCGAGTCCGACCCACAGCAGGAACAACGAGGTGCGCGCCAGGTCGGTCCAGAAGTCCACCGCCGCGCTCTGGCGTGCCAGCGTCAGCAGGAACGCGGTGAGCTCGACGATCAGCACCACCGCAAGCGTTGCGCGCGAGGTGCACAGGTCCGGCAGGTAGAACGCGTTGCTGCGCTCGCGCTCGGTCTTCATGCCTTGCCGCGGGACGGGGCGCTCATGATGTTGGTGCGTTCGAACAGCTCCTCCTTCAGCCGATAGGTGGCGGAGATGTCCTCATCGCCGTAGCCACGCGCCACCAGCTCCGCGTACTCGCCGAGCATCCGCTCGACCACCGGGAGCGCGACGCCGAAGCGGGCTGCCATGTCGTGGCAGATACGCAGGTCCTTCTCGTGCAGCCGCACGCGAAAGCCTGCGGGATAGCTGCCGCGCGCCATGTTGGGCGCGCGATGTACGAAGTACCAGCTCGAGCCCGCGCCCTTGCCGAGCGTCTCGATCAGCTTCGGCAGCGGCAGACCCTGGGCGTGGGCGAAGGCCATCGCCTCGGCGACCGCTTCGATGATGCCGGCGCACATGATCTGGTTGGTTGCCTTCGCCGCCTGGCCGCTGCCGGTCGGCCCGAAGTACGTGATGGTCCGCCCCATGGCATCGAGGATGGGCCTGGCGCGCTCGAAAGCCTCTTTGTCTCCGCCCACCATGATGACGAGCGTGCCATCGCGTGCGCCTTCGACCCCGCCGCTCACCGGGCAGTCGAGGAATCGGACGCCGCGCGGCTCGAGGAGCTCCGCCGCCTGACGCGCCGTCTCGGCGCTCACGGTCGAGCAGTCGAGCATCAGCGCCTTCGCTTTGAAGGCGGGCGCCAGGGCGTGGGTCACCTCGAGCACGTCGGCGTCCGCGGAGACACACGACACCACGGCGTCGCACTGCGCGGCGAGCTCGGCGAGGGTTGCCGGCGCGCTGACTTTGAGTTCCGCCGCGAGCGTGCGCGCCTTGTCAGCGGTGCGGTTCCACAGCGCCGCCAGAAGCCCGGCGCGGTGGAGGTTGCGCGCCATGTGCATGCCCATGGCGCCAAGCCCGACGAAACCGGTGCGCATCGTATCGATCCCCGCTGTGCGGCCGTGCTGGCCGCGGGCGTCACTATAGGGCCTGCGTCCCGTCACGGCGCAAGGGATACGCCGCGCGGCAGCCCTCAGGCCCGGCTTACTCCGAGGTCGCCGCCGCCGGGTTGACCTTCGGCTCGGGAATCGGCTTCACGTCGATCGGCTGCGGCTCGGGGATCGGCGCATTCGGGTCGAATTGCGGCACGCTGCCACAGCTCGCCTGCACGGCCTGGCGTACCTGCTCGCGGTATTTGTCGGCATCGGCTTCGGAGAGATAGGTCCGCTCCCCGTCCTTGCCGTCCTTGTAGACGACGCGCGCGGTGATCGCCTGGTTGTAGGCAGCCGTAGCCTGCTTGCACTGCGCGGCGCGCTTGCTGGCCAGATCCTGCTGCACGGCCCGGGAGTTGTCCTGCTGCCGCTGCTGCGCGTCCGCCCGATCGTTGACCGCAGTGACGGCGTTTTGCTGAGCGGTACGCGCCGCGGTGTCCGCGCCGCCACCCTGCGGGTGCGCCTTGTTGGTCTTGATCACCTCGGCGCCCGGGATCCACTGGTCGCTGTAATGCGCTTCGCCGCGCTCGTCGACCCAGCGATAGACGTCCGCCCGGGCGATAGTGAACGCACCGGCTAGAACCACGGCGGCGATGGACAGGCGTCGCAGCATAAAAAAAGCCTCCCGCCAAAGTATGGGGGCTGCCGCGCCGCGCGACCCTTGAACTCCGTCACACTCGCCGCAGGGCCGGCCGCCCATACGTCACACCATACAAACACAGGCGCCGATCTGCCAGCGCCGCCGCTGAGGCGTGCTACGCCCACGGCGGCGGTCACAGGTCGTAGGCGCGCTCTCCGTGGGAGGTGATGTCCAGCCCTTCGCGCTCGTCCTCCTCCGGGACCCGCAGTCCCACCAGCTGCTTCACGATGCGAAAGCCGATGAAGGCGACGGTCGCGGTCCATACCGCCACCAGGCATACCGCCTGCAGCTGAATCCTGAATTGAGTCCAGACGCCGGGATAGCCGCCCGCCCCCGTCACCCAGTCCGCGACCGAACCCGGGCCGCCGAGAAAGGGCGCGTTGAAGATGCCTGTCATCAGCGCGCCGAAGATGCCGCCGACGGCGTGCACGCCGAAGACGTCGAGAGAGTCGTCCGCCTTGATGAGTCGCTTGAGGCCGGTGACCCCCCACAGGCACACTACCCCGACTCCCAGGCCGATCGCGAACGCGCCGGGGATGCCGACGTTGCCCGCCGCCGGCGTGATGGCGACGAGTCCCGCCACCGCACCCGAGGCGGCCCCGAGCATCGAGGGCTTACCCTTCACCAGCCACTCGGCGAACATCCACGACAGCACCGCGCACGCGGTGGCGAGATAAGTGTTTACGAAGGCGAGTGCGGCCGAGCCGTTGGCCTCGAGCGCAGAGCCGGCGTTGAAGCCGAACCAGCCGAACCACAGGAGCGACGCGCCAATCATGGTCATGGTGAGGCTGTGCGGCGCCATCGGCTCCTTGCCGAAGCCCACGCGGCGACCGAGGACGAACGCGCCCACGAGCCCCGCGACACCGGCGTTGATGTGCACGACCGTGCCGCCGGCGAAGTCGAGCGCGCCCCACTGCCAGATGAGCCCCGCGGTGGCGTTCACGGCGGCGACCTTGTCGGCGGAGCTGTAGGCGTCAGGGCCTGCCCAGTACCACACCATGTGCGCCACGGGGCAGTAGCTGAAGGTGAACCAGATGACGAGGAAGAGCAGCACCGCCGAGAACTTGATCCGCTCCACCAGCGAACCGAGGATCAGGCAGCAGGTGATGGCGGCGAAGGTCGCCTGGAACGCCACGTACACCAGCTCGTAGAGCGGTGTGTGCTTGGAGAAGGTGGAGGTGAGAGAGTAGGTGCCGCTCTTCGGATCGAAGGTGCCACTCAGGAACACGCGGCTCAAGCCCCCGATGACGGCGTTGCCCTGGGTGAAGGCGAGCGAGTAGCCGTAGACGCACCACAGCACGGTGATCAGCGAAAAGCCAACGAACACCTGCATCAGCACCGAGAGCATGTTCTTGGTGCGTACGAGGCCACCGTAGAACAGCGCCAGCGCCGGGACCGACATGAGCAGCACCAACGCCGTGGCGGTGAGCATCCAGGCGGTATCGCCCTTGTTCGGCACGGCGGCGTCGGCGCCGAAGGCGAGGGCGGGCGTGCAGGCCGCAAGTGCCGCGGCGAGCCGGCCCAGGGGCGAAAGCAGCTTGCTGGGCATGTGTCTTTCCTGTTCGTTTGCGCCACAAACATCGGCTGCACGCGCAGTCGGCGGCGCTTAAGCTGGTGAAGCGCGCTGAAAGGGTGCAGATTCCGTGCCATTGGCGGTTGCAGCCGTTTTCCTCGACCTGCTGGTGCCGCTCTGGCGCCCGCTGCACCAATTTGGCGCCGCGGCATGATGCCTGCCTCAATTCGGGGCGTTTGGGACGAAGACCATGGATTCATTTCGTATCGATGAGCTCGCACGACGGCTGCTCGAGCGCGTGCCACCCGCGCTGCGCAGCATGCAGGAGGATATCGAGAGCAACTTCCGCGCCGTCCTGCGCGAGCGGCTGAGCAAGCTCGACCTGGTGAGCCGGGACGAGTTCGACGCGCAGACGCGGGTACTCGAGCGCACCCGTGCGCGGCTCGAGGCGCTCGAGGCACGGCTCGCGGCGCTCGAAGGCGACGCCTCGGCCGCAGGGCCCGGCGCGCCCTCGGGCCCCGGCCACACGCCCGCGGACTGAGCCCCGACAACCGGGGCAGCCCCAGCCGGGTCGGCGCACGTGGGGGTTGCGCGCGTGGCCTGTCGGGGTCAGGTGGGATTGCATGCCCCCCTGGTCCAGGTCGAGGTCAGTCTCGCGGCGGGGTTACCGGCTTTCTGCATCGTCGGCTTGCCCGCGACGGTGGTGAAGGAGAGCAAGGAGCGGGTGCGCGCGGCACTGCTCAACTCGCGCTTCGAGTTTCCCGCCGGCCGCATCACCGTCAGTCTGGCGCCCGCAGAGCTGCCCAAGGAGGGTGGGCGCTTCGACCTGCCGATCGCACTCGGCATCCTCATCGCCTCCGGCCAGATCCGTGTGCCCGCAGACGCGGTGGGCGCCGCCTCGGCGCACGAGTTCTATGGCGAGCTCGGCTTGAGCGGGGAATTGAAGCCGGTGCGTGGTCTGCTGCTCGCCGCGGCTCACGCGCGGCAGCAGGGTCACGCGCTCATCGTGCCACACGCCAACGCCGCGGAAGCCTGCACGGTGGCGCCCGCGCAGGTACGGGCGGCGGGCCACCTGCTCGAGGTCTGCCGGCACCTGAGCGGCGCCGCAACGTTGCCGCTGTGCGCCGCGCCACTGCGGCGCACGGCACGGGACGCAGGCCTCACCGCCGCCGGCGCTGATCTCACCGACGTGCGCGGCCAGCTCTACGCGAAGCGCGCGCTGATCATCGCCGCCGCCGGGGGCCACAGCCTGCTGCTCGTCGGACCGCCGGGCTGCGGCAAGAGCATGCTGGCCCAGCGCCTGCCCGCAATCCTGCCGCCGCTCACCGAGCGCGATGCGCTCGAGGTGGCCGCCATCGCTGCGGTGAGCAGCGCGGGGTTTGTGCCGGCGCGCTTCGGCGAGCGTCCCTTCCGCGCCCCGCATCACAGCGCCTCGGTCGCTGCGCTCGTGGGCGGCGGCGCCCGCGCGCGCCCGGGCGAGATCAGTCTCGCCCACCTGGGCGTGTTGTTTCTCGACGAGTTGCCCGAGTTCTCGCGGCCGGTGCTGGAGGCGTTGCGCGAGCCGCTCGAGAGCGGCGTGGTGTCGGTGTCGCGTGCCGCACTCCAGGCGGAGTATCCGGCCGCTTTCCAGCTGGTGGCCGCGATGAATCCCTGTGCCTGCGGACGGCTCGGTGATCCGGGCGGCGGCTGCCGCTGCTCACCGGCGCAGGTCCGGCATTATCGCGCGCGCATCTCGGGTCCACTGCTCGATCGCTTCGATCTGCACGTGGAGATGACACGGCTCGCAATACGCGACTTCGAGGCCTCGGTCGGCGGGGAGTCGAGCAGCGAGGCGGCGGCGCGCGTCGCCCACGCGCGCGAGCTGCAGATGAGCCGCCAGGGCAGCTGCAACGCGCGCTTGAGCGACCTCGGGGTACAGCGCTGGTGCGCACCGGATGCGCGAGCAGGACGCGTGCTCGAGCTGGCGATGCGGCGGCTCGGATTTTCCGGCCGGGCGCGGCAACGGGTGCTGCGCGTGGCGCGCACGATCGCTGACCTCGAAGGTGCATCCGCGCTCAGCGCCGCACACGTCGGTGAGGCGGTGATGCTGCGCTCGATGGATCGCGCGGCTACTGCGCCATCTGCACCATGTGATCGACGGCCTGCTTGACAATGTCGTCGGGCACGTCGGTGCGGCCACCCTTGGGCGGCATTATCCCGGTGCTGCCGGTGAAACCCTGCAGCGCATGCTCGTAGAGCGTCGCCTTGCCCTTGGCGATGCGCGGGGCCCAGGCGGCCTTGTCGCCTGCCTTGGGCGCCCCGGCAATACCCTGCCCATGGCAGGCACTGCAGGTCTGATCGAACAGCTCGGTGCCGTTCTTCGGAATCGCAATCGCGGCGCTGCCTGCCGCGCCCGGCACATCCGCCTTGATCGCGAGCGCGGAGTTGTCTTGCCCGGCGACCGCCTCCTCACTCGGCAAGTGGATGCGCGCCGCGACGTTCTTGGCGTAGTCCGTCTCGCTGAGCATCTGCAGGTTCTGGGTGTGACTTGCGATCACGCGGGCGAGCGCGAAGATGCCGACCGCGAATGCAACCAGTATCCCGATCACCATGCTGAAGACGTTGACGAAGTGAGTATCCTGGTTGCTCATGTGGCCTGTCGCGCAAGGCACTGATTGGCCGCGCAGTATAGCGGACCCGCCGGCCGCTTACCGCAACGACTCCTGCTACGACATCGACAGGCTCACTCGGTATGCCTCGCGCAAGTGCCGAGGAAAAGGCCGCGCGCGCCGCTGCCGTGCCTGATTAGACGCTCGCCGTTGCGGCGCGTATCATCGCCCGCCCCACGCGCCCGTAGCTCAGTTGGATAGAGTGGCAGCCTCCGAAGCTGCAGGTCGCTGGTTCGAATCCAGTCGGGCGCGCAGCTTCCCGCTTGTCCTCCGCGATGGAAGGATGACGCATGGCCATCAAGGTGCTCTATACCGCTCACGCTACGGCCGTCGGCGGACGCAACGGCCACACGCAGTCCTCGGACGGCCAGGTGAGCGTCGATTTGTCGATCCCGAAGTCGATGGGTGGCCCCGGGCGGCCGAACACCACGACCCCCGAGGATCTGTTCGCCGCCGGGTACGCGGCGTGCTTCGGCAGCGCCTGCGAGTTCGTCTCACGGGGGATGAAACTGCGTCCGAGCTCGATCACCGTGCGCTCCGCGGTAGGAATCGGCGAGGCGAGCGGCGGAGGCTTCGGTCTCACCGTGGAGCTGGTGGCGGAAATCGCCGGGGTGTCGCAGGCGGACGCCGAGCGGCTGGTCGCTGCCGGACACGAAGTTTGCCCCTATTCCCGGGCCATCAAGGGCAACGTCGACGTAGCGCTCAAGGCAGTCGCGGTCTGAGGCGCGCGCGGTCGGCGCGCGCCACCGAGATCCGTGCTCGTCCGGGGCGAGTTCGCGCTCGTCCTGGCGAGCTACAGCCAGCCCTTGCGTCTGAAATAGGCGTAGGGAGCAACCGCCGACACCACCATCATCGCGAGCGCCGCCCACACCCCCCACGGTTCGTGCAGCCAGGGGATGTTGCTGAAGTTCATGCCATAGAAGGCGCCGATCACCGAGGGCGGCAGCAGCAGCACCGCCACGACCGAGAAGATCTTGAGGATGTTGTTCTGATCGATCGTGACCATGCCGAGCGTGGCATCGAGCAGGAACTGCACCTTGTCGCCGAGGAAGGAGGCATGATCGCTGAGGGCGACGACATCACCCGACACGGTGCGCAGGCTGGCACGTGCTTCCGCGGTGATCCGCTCGTTGGTGCTCTGCTGCAGGAACCCCAGCAGCCGCGACAGGCTCACCAGGCTCTCGCGCGTTTTCGACACCAGCTCGCCACCCTGGCCGATCTGACCAAGCTCGGGGCGGAAGTCGTGCGGGCGCCTGTGCCGCTGGGTAAAGACGCGCGCCGAGATCGCTTCGATGTCGCTGCCGATCTGCTCGAGCACGTCGGCGATGCGGTTGACGATGGCTTCGAGCAGCCCCGCGAGCAGCAGCGAGGCGGAAGCGCATGTCGCCGGATGCGTTTGTGCGAAAGCGATGAAGCGCCTGAAGGACAACGGATCGGCGTAGCGGTTGGTAATCAGCCGCTTGCCGGCGAGGATGAACGTGACCTGTGTGCTCTGGCCCTGGTCGCTGTCGAGCTTCGTCGCCAGCGTCGCGGTCATGTGCAGCGCGCCGTTCTCCTCGTAGAGGCGGTTGGACGATTCGATCTCGCGCATTTCCTCGCGCGAGGGCACGTCGATGCCCAGCCCCTGCTCGACCTGCTGCTCCTCGGCGGTTGTCGGCTCACATAGATCGAGCCACAGGGCATTTTCCGGTGGCGGAGCTCCGGCGGGCCACTCGGCGCTGACCAGACCGGTGGGACTGGGAACGAAGACACGCAGCATGAACGCTCGGGCGAGGGGTTCGGGCGGGCAACGGTCAGTGGTTGTGCTCGGAGGCGGCCAGGTCGTTGATCAGCTCGATGAGCCTGGCTTCGCCGCCCGCCTTGCCGACGTCGGTGGTGTACTTGCCGTTCACCGCGATGAGCGGCACGCCTTCGACGTGATAACGCTGCGTGATCTCCTCGGCACGCTGCAGGTCGGAGTTGACGGCAAAGGAGTTGTAGGTCTTCTCGAAGTCGCCGGCATTCACGCCATTGGCGACGGCGAACTGCTGCTGCAGCTTGAACGTCTGCTCCTCGCTGTCGCCGACGAGCGGCGGCTGGTGATTCTCGAGATCCTGGTGGATCGTATCGAATGCCTTGGTGACGAGATCCTGGCGGCCGAGCGCGTCGAGGGTGTAGTAGAGCCGGGCGTGCAGGCGATGGATCAGCTGCCACATGACCGGCACGCGTACGAATTCCACGTACGGCGGCTTGGTCTTGAGCCAGCTGCGCAGGTACGGCTCGAGCGCGTAGCAATGTGGGCACGCGAGCCAGAACACTTCCATCACCTCCACCTTGCCGGGCGAGACGCTGGTCGGCTGTGCCGGGACCACGAGATCGTAGTTCACTCCCGGCTGCCATTTGCCGGCCGGTAGCTGCGCCCCGGGCGGCGGACCGGCGATTCTCTCGAGCGAGGCGTCGCTGCGTGCCTGGTGCTCGCCGTCCCCATCGCCCGATTCCTGGGAAGCGGTTGCCTGCTCCGTCTCGCTCTGCGCGGACGGCGGCGGCGGGGCCGGGGGCGCGGATGGCGCCGCTGCCTGCTCGGTGGCAGCAGTGGCGGGCGGCGTGGCGGGGGCGGGCGTTTGCCGTGCACACGCCGCCACCGCGAGCAAAGCCGCCACGGCGAGCCATCGCATCATGTGCGTGTCCGCCTCAGCGCATGCCCTGCAGGTAGGAGGCCACGTCGCGGATTTGCCCGGGGGAGAGGCGTTTGGCGATGGTGAACATCATGATGCCGTTGCGGGTGGCGGCCGCGGGGTTCGCAGCGCTGTAGCGCGCGCCACTGGCGTAGTCATTCAGCTGCTTGATCACGTAGACCGATTGCTGTGCCCGCAATGCCGGGTAGCCGGCGGCGAGATTGCCGCGCCCGACGGGACCGTGGCACGCAACGCACGCCGGCACGCTATGAGCCTCATCGCCTCCGAGGTAGAGCGCCTGCCCCGCTTTCCAGTAGGAGGGGTCGGCTTCAAGCCCGACCAGCGTCTGTGCTTGGAAGTACACGGCGAGGTCGTCGATGTCCTGATCACTGAGCGTTGCCGCGAGCGGCTTCATCACCGGGTTGTTGCGCACTCCGGAGCGGAACAGCCGCAGCTGCTCGGCGATGTACACCGCGTTCTGGCCGGCGAGCCGCGGCCACTCGGGGTTGACACTGTTGCCGTTGGGACCGTGACAGGAAGCGCAGAGCGCCGCCTTGGCAGCGCCGGCAGCGACCGTGCCGTGCGTGAACGGTATGTCTACGCTGCCCGATGCCGCCGGTGCGGGGAGCGGTGTCCCGGTCGCAGCGGCGTCGGCGGCACCAGGGGAAGGCGTGGCTGCGGCCGGGGCCTGCGCCAGCGCGATTGCCGGCGCGAGCAGGCAGCTGAGCACTGCCGCCGCGAGGGAGCGCCCCATCCAACCGGATCTCAGGCTTTGCGACATTGTTTTCTTTCGGCGTCGTTCCCCAGAACCGAGGGCGGCGAATTGTACACTACGGCCGTGCCTGCGCTTTTTTGCCCGCTGAACACATGAGCCGCTTTCCGCAGGCACGCTTCCTCGTCAGTGCCGCAACCGCCGCCCAGTTTCCCACGGACGTCGGCGCCGAAGTTGCGTTCGCCGGGCGTTCGAATGCCGGCAAGTCGAGCGCCATCAATGCGATCGTCCAACGCCAGGGCCTGGCACGCACCAGCAAGACACCCGGTCGCACGCGATTGTTGAATTTCTTCGCGCTCGGTCCCGTGAGCCGCCTGGTGGACTTGCCCGGTTATGGTTACGCAAGCGCCCCGCCTTCCGAGCGCCGCGCGTGGCCGGCGCTGATGGAGGCACTGCGCTCGCGGACCTCGCTCAGGGGGCTCTTCCTCATCGTGGATGCCCGGCGTGGCCTGGGTGCGGGAGATGAGGCGCTGCTCGCGTGGGTAGAACCGGGGCAGCGCGTACACGTGCTGCTCTCCAAGGCGGATAAGCTGAGCCGCAGCGAAGGTGCGGCGGCGCTCAAGGCCGCAGCGGGCCGGCTCGGTCGCGCCTCGAGCGCGCAACTGTTCTCAGCCGTCGAGGGTACTGGCGTGCGGCAGGCCCAGGACACCCTTGTGGCCTGGCTTGCTCCGCAGCGGGGAATAAAAAACCCCGGCGGTATGAATACCGCCGGGGCAGACTAACCCGGCACAGGTCTCATGAACCGGGTCGACCCGCTCAGGGAGGGAAGCGGGGAGTGCATCGCACTCACTGAGTTTGACGCCCCCTCCTCCTGTGAGTTCCGTCTCAGTTCAGAAAAAATATCTTTTTAAATCATAAGTTTATTTAACGACTTGTATCGTCCGCGCCACAGCTTGAGCTTGTCTGGAGCGAAGCCCGGCAGTTCATACCGCCGCGTGGACGCCGCGTGCGCTCCTTTCGCAGCCCGTTGCTCCTCGTGACTGGGCCGCCCTAGGGCAGGAGCAGGATCGCCTCGAGCGACACCACATTGGCGCCTTCGGTGTTGGCAATGTGGAAGCTCTCGTATTCGAGGCGCGCGCCGATCTTGCCGGCGTGCACCTGTGCGCCCACGCCCCAGGCGAACTCGGTGCCGTCGTCGGAGAGTGAGAAAAGATTGCTTGAAGGCGCGTTGCTGCTGCCGCTCGAGTTCCAGCGGGCGAGCCCCACCTTGCCGAACACGTCGAGGAATGGCACGGGCAGCGGCACGAAGCCCACGGCGAACGCCCCGAACGCCTTGTACTCGAGGTGGGTACTGACGTCGACGTAGTTCGTGGTCTGGCTGCCGAGATCGATGTAGTCCGCCTCCACGGCGAAGAAATTGACCGGCCGCACACCGGCCAGCGCCTTCCAGGAGGTGGCGTTGAGGTCGGAGCTGATCGCGGCCACGTCCTTGACGCTGTTGCGGGTGATGCCGGCACCCAGATAAAAGAGTCCCTCGTCGGCGTACGCGCAGCTCGCGCCGAGCGCGAGCACGATGGTGAGCGGCAGTCTTCGCATGGTTAGCTGTCTCCTTAACTGTCCTGAATCCGCCTCACCCGCGCTGTCCATCCGTCCCGCAACGCAGGCCGCATGCCGGAGTTGACCGCGGGCCCTCAGTGAGCCTCGTCCCAGTTCGCACCGCTGCCGAGGTCTACGCGCAGCGGCACGCTCAGCGTGGCCGCGCTCACCATGTGCTCGCGCACCGCGGCGCTCACCTCGGCCACGGCGTCGGCACGGACCTCCAGCACCAGCTCATCGTGCACCTGCATAATGAGGCGTGCCGGCACGCGCTCGCGCCGGCACCACGCATCCACGCTGATCATCGCGCGCTTGATGATGTCGGCCGCGGTACCCTGCATCGGGGCGTTGATGGCGCTGCGCTCGGCGTACTGGCGCAGCTGCGGATTCCCGGAGCGGATGTCCGGCAGGTACAGGCGGCGGCCGAATACGGTCTCGACGTAGCCCATCTCGCGTGCCTGCGCGCGCGTATTGTCCATGAAGCGTTTCACGCCCGGGTAGCGCTGGAAGTAGCGCTCCACGTACTGCTGGGCGGCGCTGCGCTCGATGCCGAGGTTGCGCGCCAGGCCGAAGGGCGACATGCCGTAAATGAGACCGAAGTTGATGATCTTCGCGGTGCGGCGGTGATCGGCGGTAACGGCCTCGGCGGCCACGCCGAACACCTCGGCGGCGGTGGCCTGATGCACGTCGCGGTCCTCGGCGAACGCCGCGCGCAGGCTCTCGTCGCCCGACAGATGCGCCATGATGCGCAGCTCGATCTGCGAATAGTCTGCCGCGAGCAGCAGCGAGCCGGGCGGCGCGATGAACGCCCGGCGTATGCGTCGCCCCTCCGCGCGGCGCACCGGGATGTTCTGCAGGTTCGGATCGAGCGACGACAGCCGGCCGGTAGCCGCGACCGCCTGGGCGTAGGAGGTGTGGATGCGCCCGGTGCGTTCGTTCACCAGCTCCGGGAGCTTGTCGGTGTAGGTTGATTTGAGCTTGGCGAGCGCGCGGTACTCGAGCACGATGCGCGGCAGCGCATAACTCGCGGCGAGCTCCTCCAGCACGTCCTCGGCGGTCGAGGGCTGCCCGGTGGGCGTGCGCCGGCGCACCGGCAACTGCAGCCGCTCGAACAGGATCTGTTGCAGCTGCCGCGGCGACTCGATGTTGAATTCATGGCCCGCCTCGCGGTGTGCCTGCAGCACCAGCTCCTGCAGCTGGCGGGCGAACTCGCGGCTCTGGGTCCGCAGCCGCTCGCGATCGACCAGCACGCCGTAATGCTCCATCGCGCACAGCACCGCAACGAGCGGCTGCTCGCATTGCTCGTAGAGACGCGCCAGCGGCGGCAGCGCCTCGAGCTTCGGCCACAGCGCCCGGTGCAGCTGCAGCGTCACGTCCGCATCTTCCGCCGCGTACTCACTCGCCCTCTCGAGGGGCACCTGGTCGAAGCCGATCTGCTTGGCGCCCTTGCCGGCAACCTCTTCGTAGCTGATGGTGCGCAGGCCGAGGTAACGCTGCGCATCGGCGTCGATCTCGTGATTGGTGGCGACGCTGTTCAACACATAGGACTCGAGCATGGTGTCGAAGCGCATGCCGGCGAGCGCGATGCCGGCGTTCGCCAGCACGTGCGCGTCGTACTTGAGGTTGTGGCCGACCTTGCCGCGCGCGGGGTCCTCGAGGATGGGCTTGAGCGCCGCCAGCACGCGCTGGCGCTCGAGCTGCTGCGGTGCGCCCGGGTAGGCGTGACACAGCGGCACGTAGGCCGCGACGCCCGGCTCGATGCAGAAGGAGAAGCCGACGATCTCGGCGCGCATGTAGTCGAGCGAGTGCGTCGCCGTGTCGAAGGCGAACAGCTCCGCGGCGCGCAGCGCGCCGAGCCAGCGCTCGAAGTCCTCCCAGCGGGTGACGGTTTCGTAGCGGCGTGCGATCTGCGCAGCGGCCGCGGCGGCGGGCGGCGTTGCCTCGACTTGCCCAGCGCTCGCGGCTGCCGCGCCCGCAGTCGCAGTGCCGCCACCCGCGGCAGCGGCGTCCGCCGTCGCTCCGGGGGCCTCCAGCTGCCGCAGCAGCGCGCGCAGCTCATAGCGCGTGTACAGCTCGCGCAGCGTGGCGACGTCCGGGGCGCGCGGTATCAGCTCCTCTTCGGTCAACTGCAGCTCGAGATCGGTGCGCAGCGTTGCGAGGCGGCGTGACAGCTCGAGCGTCGCCACCCCGGCGCGCAGGTTCTCGCCCACTTTGCCCGGAACCTCTGCGACGCGCGCGATGAGCGCGTCGAGCCCACCGAACTGCTGCAGCAGCCTGGCGGCGGTCTTCGGTCCCACCTTGTCGATGCCCGGGATGTTGTCGGAGGTGTCACCCACCAGCGCCAGATAGTCGACGATCTGCTCCGGATAGACGTCGAACTTCGCCTTCACGCCTTCGCGGTCGAGCGTGGCGTTGTTCATGGTGTTGATGAGCGTGATCGAGTCATCGACCAGCTGTGACATGTCCTTGTCGCCGGTCGATATCAGCACGGTCTCGCCGGCTTGTGCTGCGCGGCGCGCGAGCGTGGCGATCACGTCGTCGGCCTCCACCCCCGGCACGCGCAGCAGCGGCAGCCCGAGCGCGCGGATGATTTGAAACAGCGGCTCGATCTGCGATCTCAGGTCATCGGGCATCAGCGGGCGATGCGCCTTGTACTCGGCGAAGATCTCGTCGCGAAAGGT
>DATIZW010000078.1:0-4181 GCA_035516875.1 Steroidobacteraceae bacterium | reverse complement strand
CTCTACCAACTGAGCTACGTCCACCGTCCGGTCCTCGTGCGCGGCTGGCGTGCCCGGCAGGACTCGAACCTGCGACCCTCGGCTTAGAAGGCCGATGCTCTATCCGCCTGAGCTACGGGCACGACCCGATAAGGCGCCCCTGGCCGGCCCCACCGCACGGGGCCGCGAATCATACGTAAGTGGCTTGAGGAGCGTCAATTTCCTCTGTCCCGCGCACGGCCCATAGGGTAGCGCTTTTGGGCACCGCGGCCGCCTTCTCGCGTCTCGAGCTTCGGATCGAGTCCGCCGCGGCCCGCAATCGACGTCCGTACGTCGCCGCACTCGGCACAATCATTTCTGCTATCGTTTTCCTCGGACGAGGCGCGCATCCGGCGAACCGCACGCGACGCCGCATCTTGATCCAGATTGCAGCCGCGGCGCGGAACAATTCTCGACGAGCCACGTCACGTACTGATGCCGGGGCTTATGACAGCGCGCTGCCAAGGCCGCGCTTTTGTTACACTTCCGTGACGATACGCCCTAGACTTCTTGCTTCATGAAAATTCCCGTAAACGCTGCTGACCCGGCGACGGTCGGCACCGCAGCGGAATTCGCACCTGTAGTCACATCGACGCTCGCGGATCCGGAACTCGCGCTCGATCCGTCCGCGACTGCGTACGACGTGGCGATCGGCGAGCTCGGTCGGCTGGTGAGCGCCTGGCGCAGGCACGAGCCGGGCGCACGCCTCGGGCACGACCCCGAGGAGCTGCACCAGCTCCGTGTAACCACGCGGCGCATCGACGCGACGCTCGGCCTCTTCAAGCACCAGTTACCGCCCTCCCTGGTGCGCGCCCGCAAGACGACCAAGGCGGTGCTGCGTAGTCTCGGTGCGGCACGTGACCTCGACGTCGAGCTGAGCGAGCTCAACCACTACTGCGAGGGGCTGCCGGAGCATGAGTGTGCGGCCGCCGAGCCCCTGCGGGCGCGCCTCGAGAGCGAGCGCGCACGGGCGAGGGGGCGGATGATTCGGGCGCTCGACTCCGAGCCCACACGTCGTTGGCTCGAGACGCTCACGTTCGCGGCAGCTGAGCGCGGCACCGCGGACCACGGCGACCGCGCTATCGAGGTCATGCCCGAGCGAGTGCGGCGGCGCTTCCGCAAACTGCGCAAGTCGGTAAACAAGCTGCGCGCCAAGTCCTCGATGGAGGACTATCACCAGGTCCGCCGCCGGGCGAAGCAGCTTCGCTACGCGACCGAGTGCGGGGCGGTGATGTTCGGGAGACCTGCCGACGAGCTGCTGAAGGCCTTGCGCCGGCTGCAGGATCGCCTCGGCGCGCACCAGGATGCCTACATGGCGCAAAAGCGCCTTGCCGCACTGGCCGCCGATCCCGCGAGCGGCCTGCCGCCCGCCACCCTCTTCCTGATGGGCCGCCTCGCCGAGCAAAACGCGCAGCTCACAGCGCGCGCGCGTGCCACGGTCACCCGCTCGTGGCGCAAGGTGCGCGGCAAGCGCTGGCGGGCGCTGCGCGCCCGCCTTGCACAGCTGACCGACGCCGCTGCAGCGAACGGCGCGCTCGCGACGGCACGCGATGCGGAGAATGTCGCGGCCGCCGCCGTGGACGTCACGCCGCCCACCACACCTCAGTCATCCGCGCCAGAATTCCGGCCGGTCAAGCACTGATCGCCGGTGGCTCCCGGTATGGAGCTGCTCATCGTCCGGCATGCCATCGCGTTTGAGCGCAATGCGCAGCGCTGGGCCGACGACGGCGAGCGTCCGCTGTCGCCGCGGGGCGCGGGCCGTGCCCGCCGTGCGGCGGCGGGACTGCGGCGTCTGACGGACCCTCCGGCACGGGTCCTCACGAGCCCGCTCGAGCGTACGCGGCAGACCGCTGCGATCCTCACCAAGCAAGCCTCATGGCCGCGCGCCGTCGAGAGCCCGTTGCTGCTCCCGGGAGCCTCACCCGAGGCATTGCTCGGCGAGCTCGCGCGGCTGCACGAGCGGCGCGTGGCGGTGGTGGGACATCAGCCCGATCTTGGGCGGCTGCTCGCCCTGTGCCTCGCGGGCAGTACTGGCGGCGGCGCGTTCGAGCTGCGCAAGATGGGCGCGGCCCTGGTCGCGTTTCCCGGGGCGGCGCGGGCCGGTCGTGGCGCGCTGCTGTGGCTGGTGCCACCGCGGCTGCTGCGTGCCGCGCGGCCGCCGACCGCGAAGCGCTGGGAGAGCGGGACTTAGTGAGCGCCTGATGCGGCCGCGGCCCCGCCCGCTCCCCGTACCGGCTGTGCGAGCCACACCAGGAAAATCAATCCGAGGAAGACCAGTCCCGACACGTAGAAGATGTCGTCGGCCGAGAGCATGAACGCCTGCGAATCGACCAGCCGATTGAGCACAAAATAGCTCTGGTCGTTGCCCACACCCCCCGCGTGCAGCGTGCCGAGGGCCTGCGAGGTCACCGAATCGCCGCTCGTCAGTCGCTCCACGAGCTGCGCGTGGTGCAGAGTCGCACGCCGATCCCACAGCGTGGTCGTGATCGAGGTGCCGAAGGAGCCCGCCGTGATGCGGGCGAAATTGAACAGTCCGGAAGCCGCAGGGATGCGCTCCGGCGACAGGCCCGAGAGCGAGATGGTCACGAGCGGGATGAAGAACGCCGCCAACGCTGCGCCCTGGATCACCGTCGGCAGTATCAATGTACCGATCGTGGCGTCAGTGTTGAAGTGCGAACGCATGAACAGCACAAGCGCAAAGATCGCGAACGAGATCGACACCATGATGCGCGGATCGACGCGGTCGGAGAAGCGCCCCACGAGGGGGCTCAGGAGGATCGCGAGGAAGCCGACGGGCGCGAGCACTTCGCCGGCAAGCGTCGCCGTATAGCCCATGTACTGCTGCAGCCAGAGCGGCAGCAGCACGACGTTGCCGAAGAACAGCCCATACGCGCACAGCATCGCGAGCGTGCTCACCCAGAAGTTGCGCAAGCGGAACAGCGACAGATCGACGATCGGATGTTCCTCGGTGAGCTCCCAGATCAGAAACACAGCCAACCCCACGACCACCACACAGGCGAGCGTTACGATCGTGCCCGAGTTGAACCAGTCGAGATCCTTGCCTTTGTCGAGCATGACCTGCAGTGAACCGACCCAGATCATGAGCAGTCCGAGGCCTACCGCATCCACCGGCACCCGGGCGGTCGGGGTGTCGCGATCGCGGTAGATCGACCAGGTGACGAACGCCGCGCCGATACCCACCGGCACGTTGATGTAGAAGATCCACGGCCAGGAGATGTTGTCCGTGATCCAGCCTCCGAGCACCGGCCCGACCACCGGCGCCACGAGCGTCGTGATCGACCACATCGCGAGCGCCGTGCCGGAGCGGTTCTTCGGGTAACTCGCGAGCAGCAGCGCCTGCGACAGCGGAATCATCGGGCCGGCGACTGCGCCCTGCAGGACGCGAAAGAGAATCAGCAGCGAGAGGCTCGGCGCCAGCGCGCACAGGAAAGAGGCGATGACGAACAGCACGACCGATGCGGTGAACAGTCGCACCTGACCGAAGCGCCGCGTGAGCCACCCGGTGAGGGGAAGGGAGATGGCGTTGGCGACCCCGAACGAGGTGATGACCCAGGTTCCCTGGTCGGGCGAGACACCCAGGTCGCCCGCGATGGAGGGCAGCGAAACGTTGGCGATGGACGTGTCGAGCACGTTCATGAACGTGGCGAGCGACAGCGCTACCGTGCCGATCGCGAGCTTCGCCCCGCTGAGCGGCGGCAGCGCGGCCGGCACCCCCTGAGGGGCGCCGCCGCTTGCCGGTCTGTCAGCATTCGCTGGGGACATGTTCCGCAGGCTCCCCGTCTCGTGGAGTACGCACGTTTTCAGTGCGCCCGTGCCGCCCCCGCGGCGAGGTGAGCGCTGGCCAGGAGGCCCGACGCCTGCGGTGCGGCGCGAGCCGCACCAGCGCGCACCGGCGGCACCGACTGGTTAGCGGCAATGATCTCCTCGACACGCGCAGTGGCACGCGCATCGGTCGAGCCGAATACATCAGTCGACCAGGCGGTCGCATTGCTCGCCAGCTGCGGCAGGCGATCGCCGTCGGCGCCATCTCGCACGTCGACCTCGGCCTTCATCGACAGGCCGATCTGCAACGGATGCGCGGCGATCTCACGGGGCTCGAGCGCAATGCGCACCGGCACACGCTGCACGATCTTGATCCAGTT
>DATIZW010000077.1:0-3160 GCA_035516875.1 Steroidobacteraceae bacterium | reverse complement strand
TCGGCCTCGAGCATGATCTGCGGATCGTGCTCGACCACCACCAGCGAGTTGCCGGCATCGCGCAGGCGCTTCATCACGCCAATCACGCGCTGCATGTCGCGCGGGTGCAGGCCGATGGAAGGCTCATCGAGCACGAACAGCGTGTTGACGAGCGAGGTGCCGAGCGCGGTGGTGAGATTGATTCGCTGCACCTCACCGCCCGAGAGCGTGCGCGACTGGCGGTCGAGCGTGAGATAACCGAGGCCAACGTCGACCAGATAGCGAAAGCGCCCGCGAATCTCGGCGAGCAGCAGCTCGGTCGCCTCATCGAGGGGCCGCGGCAGCTCAAGCTCCTGAAAGAACTGGTAGGCGCGCTCGATCGGCAACAGCATCAGGTCGTGAATGCACAGGCCGGGAAGAGCCTCGAGCGTCTCACGGCCCCACTCGACGCCGCGCGGCAGGAAGCGTGGCGTGCCCGCGAGCGCTGCCGCGGCGAGCGCGCGGCTGCCGATGCGCCACAGCAGACCCGCAGACTTCAGCCGCGCGCCGTCGCAGGCGCCGCAGGGGGTGTAAGCGCGGTAGCGTGACAGCAGCACGCGCACGTGCATTTTGTAGGCACGCGTCTCGAGCCAGGCGAAGAAGCGCTTCGCCCCGTACCACACCTTGCGCGACCACTCACCCTCGCCCTCGATCACCCAGCGGCGTGTCTCGGCCGGCAGCTCGCGCCAGGGCGTATCGAGCGCAATGCCGCGCAGCTTCGCGAACCTCTCGAGGTCCTGCTGGCATTCGGCGTAGGACTTGGTCTGCCAGGGTTTGATCGCGCCGCCGCGCAGCGAGCGGGTCTCGTCCGGTATCACGAGCCCGTAATCGATGCCGATGGTACGGCCGAAACCGCGACAGCTGTCGCAGGCGCCGAGCGGCGAGTTGAAGGAGAACTGGCTCGGCGTTGGCGCCTGGAAGGCGAGATCGCAGTCCGCGCAGTGCAGCTCGCTCGAGTAGCGCCAGCTCTCGAGCCGCTGCGGGGGATCGGCCTCGTCGATGCGATGCACGCTGACGCGACCGCGTCCGACGCGCAGTGCCGCCTCGAGCGATTCCAGCACTCGCGCGCGCGAGCCCGTGCCGCGCAGCCGGTCCTGCACGACCTCGAGCGTGACGGTGGGCGCGGTGGATGCCTTGCCGCGGCGCTTGCGCCCGCGGCGCGGCGCCCCCGGTGCGCTCGCCCCCGGTGCGCTCGCCGCCGGTGCTGGCGCAGACGGTTCGAGAAAGCGCGTGTAGCCCTGGCGCTCGAGCAGCATGCGCACCTCGTCCACGGTGAAATTCGCCGGCACCGGCACCGGAAAGGTGAGCAGCAGTCGCGGCTCGCCCGCCGCGAGCGAGCGCTCGCGCAGGTCGGCGTAGATGCTCTCGGCCGTGTCGCGTCGCACCGGCTTGCCGCAGCGCTGGCAGTGCAGCAGCGCGGCGCGCGCGAACAGCAGCTTCAGATGATCGTTGAGCTCGGTCATGGTGCCGACGGTCGAGCGCGAGGTGCGTACCGGGTTGGTCTGGTCGATGGCGATCGCCGGCGGAATGCCGGCAATCGACTCGACCTGCGGTTTGTCCATGCGATCGAGGAACTGCCGCGCATAGGGCGAGAAGGTCTCGACGTAGCGTCGCTGGCCTTCGGCGTAGAGCGTATCGAACACCAGCGAGGACTTGCCGGAGCCCGAGACCCCGGTAACCACGATCAGCTCGTTGAGCGGGATATCGAGATCGAGGTTCTTGAGGTTGTTCTGGCGCGCACCACGCACCGCGATGGCGTGGAGGGAGGCGTCGGTCATTCCGTCACCGTCGGGCAGTCGCATAGAGAGCGCGCTTCGGGGCAGGCCAGCGCGAGCCTTGGCGTGATTGTAAAGGATCCATGGGTGCGGCGCGTCAACCGTGACCGGCGGACCGACCGATATGGGGCCGCGAGGGGCGGGCTGCAATCCAGGGCCGCAGCGCCCGGTCTACTATCCAAGGTGCCGCCTGCGTGCACGGGCGCGCGTCCGTGCCTGGGCGCGCGTCGTTCGTGCACGATGCGCGTCATCTGGCCGCCGGGCGTTACAATCGGCGGTGCCCCAACGTTCTGACGGAAGGAGAATGTCGAATGAATTCAAGAATCCTGTCCGGTGTTGCCCTGGCTGCCGCCGCGGCGGTGCTGTTCTCCACGGCCGCAAGCAGCGTCCGTGCTGCCGACGAAGCCAAGGTGAAATGCGAGGGTGTCAACTCCTGCAAGGGACACTCGGCCTGCAAGAGCGCCAACAATGCCTGCAAGGGTCAGAACTCCTGCAAGGGCAAAGGGTTCCTGGAGATGACTCAGGCGCAGTGCGACGCTGCCAAGTCGAAAGCTGGCAAGTCGTGAGCCGCTGGCGGGCCGGGGCGCCTGCAGCGCTCCGGCCCGCTCTTCTCCCATGCTGACGTATCCTGCGCTTGGTTTCGGCCTCGGACTGCGCGTTGATCACTACGAGGCGATCCTTGCAGAAGCTCCCGCCATCGACTGGTTCGAGGCGCTGACCGAGAACTACCTCGTGCCGGGCGGCAAGCCGCTCGACTATCTGATGCGTATCCGCGAGCGCTACCCGCTGGCGATGCACGGTGTGTCGCTCTCGATCGGCAGTACCGCCGCGCTCGATCGCGAGTACCTGCGCCAGGTGAAGGCGCTGGCCGCGCGCGTCGAGCCCGCGTGGATCTCCGATCACCTCTGCTGGACCGGGGTCGGCGGACGCAACACCCATGACCTCCTGCCGCTGCCCTACACCGAGGAGGCCGTCGAGAACGTCGTGGAGCGCGTGCGCACCGTGCAGGACATTCTCGGGCGGCGCATTCTGCTCGAGAATGTCTCGAGCTACGTCGCCTTCCGCGACTCGCGCCTGACCGAGTGGCAGTTCCTCGCCGAGATCGCGCAGCGCGCCGACTGTCTGCTACTGCTGGACGTCAACAACATCTACGTGAGCGCGGTGAACCACGAGTTCGATGCGCTCGAGTACCTCGACGCCGTGCCCGCCGAGCGCGTGCAGCAGATTCATCTCGCCGGGCACGAGAATCACGGCGACTACCTGGTCGACACCCACGACCACCCGGTGTCGGACCCCGTGTGGCAGCTGTATGCCTACGCGGTGCGCCGCTTCGGTGCGGTCTCCACCATGATCGAGCGCGACGATCA
>DATIZW010000076.1:0-25532 GCA_035516875.1 Steroidobacteraceae bacterium | reverse complement strand
CAAGCCCGGCAGCGGGCGCATTACGGTGAACGAGCGCTCGCTCGATGCGTTCTTCGGTCGCGAGACCGGGCGGATGATCGTGCGCCAGCCGCTCGAGGCCGTTAAGCTCACTGCCAAGTTCGACATCGACGTAACGGTGGATGGCGGCGGTATTACCGGCCAGGCGGGAGCGATACGGCACGGCATCACGCGCGCATTGATCAAATTTGATGAATCGCTGCGCAAGCCCCTGCGCGACGCCGGCTTCGTGACCCGGGACGCACGCGAGGTCGAGCGCAAGAAGGTCGGGCGCCGCAAGGCCCGCCGCGGCACGCAATACTCGAAGCGCTAAACTCAGCGGGGCGCGAGCCGCGGGCGAGCCGCCGTGCAGATCCGCCACGTTTGGGGGATCGTCTAGTGGTAGGACAACGGACTCTGACTCCGTTTACCTAGGTTCGAATCCTAGTCCCCCAGCCAGAAGCAGGAAGGCCCGTGCAAGCGCACGGGCCTTTTTGCTCTCCGCGCCGCGGCAGCGGGCGCCGCCGGGGCCGGCCCGCGTCGCTGGGTCAGGACTCGAGGTTGGCCGCCACGAAGTCCCAGTTGACCAGCGGCCAGAAGCTCTTCAGGTAGGCGCCCCGGTCGTTGCGGTGATCGATGTAGTAGGCGTGCTCCCACATATCACAGGTAAGCAGCACCACGTGACCCTCGCGCATCGGCGTGTTGGCATTTGACGTGGTGACGATCTTGAGCGCGTCGGCACGGTCCTTGATGAGCCAGGCCCAGCCCGAGCCGAAGACTTCGATGGCCGCTTTGTCGAACTGCTTCTGGAACGACTCGAGCCCTCCCAGCTTGTCGAGCGCCCGGCTCAGCTCGCGCCCGGGCGTCCGGCGCTGCGGCGACAGGCAGTTCCAGAAGAAGTCGTGGTTCCAGATCTGCGCGGCGTTGTTGAAGACCGCGCCCGTGGACTCCGCCACCAGCTCCTCGAGCGATGCGTCTGCGAACTCGGTTCCGCCGATCAGGCTGTTCACCTTGTCGACGTAAGCCTTGTGGTGCTTCCCATAGTGGAAGTCCAGCGTCTCGCGCGACATGTAAGGCTCGAGCGCGTCGTGGGCATACGGAAGCGGCGGCAGAACGATTGCCGATTGAGTGGTCGCCATTTGCAGATCCTCCTTGTGACGAGCGGCCGCGCCGCAGAGCCCGCCGTCTCGCGGCGGGCCGGGCGTACCTCTGTCCGACCACACGCGCGCGGCGAAGTGCCGCGGCGCAACAGCCGCGAGCGTGGGCGCAGCATCGCACGTCTCATCCGCCCGGCGCGAACGTGCCCGAGCCGGGCAGTGTCCGGGCGGGGGAGGCGTCGCTCAGCGACTCAGCATGGCGGTCTCGGGCAGCTCACCGAGCTGCTGTCGGTGGACGGCCGTGAGCAGCGGATTGTTCACCTCGATCACGGCGTCGTGCACCGCGTCGCGATAGCAGCGCTTCCAGTCGCTGCGCTCGTCCATGCGCCGTCCCTCCGCACCGCAGACGAAGCGTGCCGCGGCCTCGATGCGCCGGTAGAGGCCCGTAGCGCTGTCGACCGTAGAGAGTTCCGCGTAGCTGTAACGCACAGCGAGTGAGCGCGTGGCGTCGGCACTGTCGGCCGCAGGCACGACAGGTGCAGCCAGCACGCCTGCGAGGCAGGCGAGGGCCGGGACGAGTGAACGGGTTAGTGTGCAGCTGTGCATCGCGGTGTCTCCATGTCGGGTTGCCCAACGGACCGCGATCTGCACGCGTGGCTCCGCGAGAGCGCATCGCATGCGACGGACCGCAGCCTCCTGGTACTTGGAGGCGGTCTCGCGGCAAAAGGACAAAAAAGAGAAAAGGGCGCCGGCGTTGACCGGGGCGGGAACGTCAGCGGGTCTCGACGCCGCCGGCGGTGCCGATCAGCAGCAGGTCCGCGGGGCGCACGGCGAACAGGCCGACCGTGACGATGCCCGTGATCTGGTTGAGCTCGCGCTCGAGGGCCGGTGGATCGCTGATGCGCAGGCCGTGCACATCGAGAATGTGATTGCCGTTGTCGGTGACGAAGCCCGTGCGCCACACGGGGTGCCCGCCGCGCGCGCTGAGCGCGCGGGCAACCAGCGTGCGCGCCATGGGGATCACCTCGAGCGGCAGGGGAAAGCGGCCGAGCGTCTCGACCATCTTCGAATCATCGACGATGCACACAAAGCGCCGCGCGGCGGCGGCGACGATCTTCTCGCGGGTGAGCGCGCCGCCGCCCCCCTTGATGAGCTGCCGCGCGCTGTTCGCTTCGTCGGCACCGTCAATGTAGAGATCGAGATCAGTGAGGTCGTTCAGATCGACCGCTTCGATGCCCGCCGCTCGCAGCCGCGCGCTGCTGCTGGCGGAGCTCGAGACCGCGCGCTGAACCCGGCCGCGGCTCGCAGCGAGTGCATCGATGAAGCAGTTCACCGTGGAGCCGGTGCCGACGCCGATGGTGACGCCGCTGGGCACCAGCTCCAGTGCCGCAAGCGCTGCGCGCCGCTTGTTCGCCTCCCGCTCCGCCGCCATCGCCGCCCCTCGCGCACTACAGGCCCCCAGAAACGACTGTGCCCGCCTGGTTGAGCGGGCACAGTCCTCGAATGCGACTCGGCGGCCACGAATACGTGACCGCCGAGTTAAGGCCTATTTCTTCTTGGCAGCTTTCTTCTTGGCCTTCTTTTTTGCCTTCGCCATGTTGGCTCTCCAATTGACGGGTTAGTCCGAGGTCCGAGTATATACACGCGAATCTAAATTACAAGCGAGCACAGACGATGTGTGCTAGGCGAGGAGCGCGTCACGCAGCGCGAACGCGTGCGCGCAAACGCGCGACGTCGCATCACTCGAGGGAGAGGATGAACTTCCAGTGCGCCGCGCTCAGCGGCATGACCGACAGTCGATTGCCCGGTCGCAGCAGCGTAAGACCCGCGAGCTCCCGCTGCGCATGGGCGCGTAACTGCTGCAGCGTGATGGTGCGTGCGAGGCGGCGCTTCAGCTGCACATCCACCATGAACCAGCGGGGATTCTGCGGATCGCTGCCCGGATCGTAGTGGTGGTCCTTGCGATCGAAAGCGGTCGGGTCGGGGTAGCCGCGCTTCACGATCTGCATGATCGCGACGATGCCCGGCACTTCGCAGCTCGAGTAATAGAGAAATGCCTGATCGCCGCGTTGTATCTCGTCGCGCAGCATATTGCGCGCCTGGTAGTTGCGTACGCCGTCCCAGGCCGTGGTGCGCCGTGGGGCGGCGGCGAGATCCTCGACGCTGAAGGTCGTGGGCTCGGTCTTCATCAGCCAGTGGCGCACCGCATGATCCCCTCTTCGGTCACCACCGCATCCATGCGTACGTCGTGCGCGGCGGCGCCGATGGTCTCGAGCTCCTGAAAGGAGTAGGCCAGCCCTACCAGGCGCGGCGCGTGCCAGGCACGGCGCCACATGCGGAACGCAAAGGCACGGTCGTAGTAGCCGCCGCCGGTCCCGAGGCGCACGCCATGACGGTCGAAGCCCACCAGTGGCAGGAACACGAGGTCGAGCCAGCGCGCCCCGAGCGTCGCTCCGGTCAGCGGCTCGGCAATCCCCAGTCGATTGGGCCGCCAGGGGCCGCGCATCTGCACGAAGCGCATGCGCCGCGAGGTGTGCTGGCGATCGATGCAGGGCAGGTAGATACGGCAGCCGCGGTTGGTGGCAAGCGTCATGAGCGGTGTGGCATCGAGCTCCCAGGGGAGCGCGGCGTACAGTGCGATGCGCCAGTGCGATTGCAGGCGCAGGGCACGGTCGGCGTTGCGCGCTACGGCGAGAGCGAGGTGCGCGCGCTCGGACGCAGTGACGAGGCGGCGTCGCGCGTTGAGGCGCGCCCGCAGCGCTCTGCGGGCGCCCCCCAGGGTCGCTGAATCAGGTAGCGCCACCCGCATGTGCCGGTGCGAGCCGTTGCTCTCGAACCAGAGCAACAAGTGGGACAAGCTGCTGCAGGTAAGGCTTTCCGCTCGAGGGCGGACTTGCACAGCGCTGCGGGCAAGCGTGAAGTCCCAAGGGTGTTTCAATTAGGGTCCGAGGTAACCCGGCCCGCTTGTCGAACACCGCAGGCGACGCCACGAACACTCTACACCAATTGTGCGGTGCTTAAACCTGCAAGCGCGTCACAGCTCGAGCTGTTGGCCCTTCTCCAGTGCCCCCTCGACGCGCTCGCGCAGGGCACGCACCCGGTGGCCCACCCCGTTATCGAGCTTGGTCTCGCGGTCCTTGCCCTTGAGGAACTCGTGCGCGAGGTTGAGCGCTGCCATTACCGCGATGCGATCGAGACCGACGACCTTGCCGCTGTCGCGGATCTCGCGCATGCGGGCGTTGAGAAACTCGGCGGCGTCGAGCAACGCCGAGCGCTCGTCGTAGGGACAGGCGACGACGTATTCCTTGTCCATGATACGCACGCTCACGCGAGCCTGGTCCTGGTGGGTCATGCGCCGTGCTCGAGGGTCTTCAGGCGTCCGATCATGGCTTCGACGCGGGTGCGCACCTGCTCGTTCTTGTGCATGAGCGTGGCGCGCTCGCCCGCCAGTGACTCGTGGCGTGCACGCAGGGCGCGGTTCTCATCCTTGAGATGCTCGAGGATCGCCAGCAACTCGTCGATGCGCTTCGCCAGCCGTGTGAGCTCGAGATCGAGTTGCGTTTTCGTGGTATCACTCATGTGAGTCACTATAGAGCCGCGCTCTTTCACCGGTCAATTATAATAACTGCCTTACCATGATCCAGCCGGCCTACGACGAAGTTCACCAGTTGCTCGTGCAGGAGCGCTCGCTCGCCGACGCTGCCGAAGCGCACGGTACGCTCGCCGGGTGTCTGTGCGCCGCGGGCGGCTACCGCTTCGAGGACTGGCTGCGCGAGATCCTGCCCGAGGGAAGTGCGGCGCCGGCCGCGACTGCGACGCTGCGGGAGCTGTACAGCGCCTGTGCCGATGCGCTGCTGCAGCCCGACATGGACTTCGAGTTGCTGCTGCCGGCGGACGATGAGCCGATCGCCGCGCGTACCGCGGCGCTCGCCCAATGGTGCCAGGGATTTCTCTACGGCCTCGGCGCGGGCGCGATCGCCGACGTACGGCAGCTGCCCGGCGACGTCGGCGAGATCGTGCGCGATTTCGTCGAGATCACGCGCGCCGGCGTGGACGAGGGGCAGGGCGAGGAATCCAACGAGAACGCCTACGCCGAGCTCGTGGAGTTCGTGCGCGTCGGCGTGCAGCTGCTGTTCGAGGAGCTCGCCGGCGCCCGCCGGCAGCCGCACCCCTCAGCGGCGCCATTGCACTGAGAGGGCGCGTGTCCGTGGCGAAGGACGAGTTCGCGCGCCGCCGCCGCCAGCTGATGCGCCTGATGGGCCGCGATTCGATCGCAGTGCTGCCCGCTGCGCCGGTCAGGCATCGTAACGGCGACGTCGAGTACGCCTACCGCCAGGACAGCGACTTCCATTACCTCACCGGCTTCGGCGAGCCGGAGGCCGTGGCGGTGCTGGTACCGGGGCGCGCGCAGGCGGAGTACATATTGTTCGTGCGCGATCGTGATCCGGCGCGCGAGACCTGGGACGGCCGCCGTGCAGGGCCTGCCGGCGCCGCGCGCGATTACGGCGCGGACGATGCATTCCCCATCACCGACATGGACGAGATCCTCCCCGGCCTGCTCGAGAACCGTACCAGCGTCTTCTACACCATGGGGGTGTACGCGGACTTCGATCAGCGTGTGGTCGGCTGGGTCAATGGGTTGCGCACCCAGGCGCGCAACGGCCGCCACCCGCCCCAGGAGTTCGTGGCGCTCGATCACGTGCTGCACGACATGCGGCTCTACAAGTCGCGCCATGAGCTCGCGCTGCTGCGCAGCGCGGCGCAGATCTCCACGCAGGCGCACCGGCGGGCGATGCGCTTCTGCCGACCGGGCGCGACCGAATACCAGGTCATGGCGGAGCTGCTGCACGAGTTCCGGCGCCACAACGCCGACACCGCCTATCATCCCATCGTCGGCGCTGGCGCCAACAGCTGCATCCTCCACTACCGCGACAACGATCAGCCGCTTGCCAGCGGCGATCTGCTGCTGGTGGACGCCGGCTGCGAGTTCGAGTGTTATGCCTCGGACATCACTCGCACCTACCCGGTCAACGGGCGCTTCACCAGCGTGCAGCGTGCGGTATACGAGGTGGTGCTGGAAGCGAACCGCGCGGCCATCGCCTGCGTCAAACCCGGCAACCATTGGGATGCGCCCCACGAGGCGGCGGTGCGCGTGATCACCCAGGGGCTGGTCAAGCTCGGCCTGCTCAAGGGCCGCGTCCCGTCACTCATCAGGAGCGGCGCCTACCGGCGCTTCTTCATGCACCGTACGGGCCACTGGCTCGGTCTCGACGTGCACGATGTCGGCGACTACAAGGTTGGCGACGAGTGGCGCGTGCTCGAGCCGGGTATGGTGATGACCATCGAGCCGGGTATCTATCTGCCCGCGGGCGCTCGCGGCGTGCCACGGCGTTTCCGCAATATCGGTATCCGGATCGAGGACGACGTGGTCGTCACGCGGCGCGGCGCGGAGGTGCTCACCGCGCGCGCGCCGAAGGATCCGGACCAGATCGAAGCGCTCATGGCGCGCGGTTAGAGCTCCGCCCACATGAAAGTCGGGCGTTCGCATCCCGCCTCGACGAAGTACGCGGCTGGGGAGGTCCGTTAGTCTGAGCGGCTGGGGAGGCCCGTTAGTCTGATGAGTGTCGCGCCCCTCGAGGTAGACGTCGCCGTCATCGGTGGCGGCATGGTCGGCGCCAGCCTCGTGGCGGCGCTGTGCGACAGCGGCCGGCGGCTGCTGCTCGTCGAGAGCGTGCCATTCGGCGCTGCCGCGCAACCGAGTTTCGATGAGCGCACCACCGCGCTCGGCAATGCGAGCCGGCGCATCTTCGAAGGGCTCGGCGTCTGGCCGGCGCTCGCGCCGGCGGCGGCAGCGATTCGCACCATCCACGTCTCGGAAGCCGGAAGCTTCGGCAGCGCGCGACTCCTGGCTGCGGAGCAGGGGGTCGACGCCTTCGGCTACGTCGTCGCCAATCGCCTGATTGGTGCGGCGCTGTGGCAGCGGCTCGCAGCGGCACGCGACCTCGAGCGGTGCGTTCCGGCCACCGTGCACGACCTCGAGATCGGCGCGCAGCACGTGCACTTTACCGTCGCGCGCGAATCAGGCTCGCGCCTCGCGGTTGCAGCGCGCCTCGTGGTCGGTGCCGATGGCGCGCAGTCGCAGGTCCGCGCGGCCGCCGGCATCGAGGCCGAGGTCGAGGACTATGGACAGGTAGCGGTGTTGGCCAACGTCGCGGTCGATCGACCGCACGAGGGGCAGGCCTTCGAGCGCTTCACCGCCACCGGACCGCTCGCCCTGTTGCCGCTGCACGACGGCACCCTCGCGGTGATCTGGGCGTGCCGGCCGGAGCGGGCGCAGGAGCTGCTGGCACTCGAGGAGCGCGCGTACCTGGCGCACCTGCAGGCGCAGTTCGGCTGGCGCGCCGGGCGCTTCCTGCGTGCCGGGCAGCGCCGCTCCTACCCGCTAAAGCTGACACGCGCCGTTACCACACTCGCCCCCCGCGCAGTGTTGATCGGCAATGCCGCGCAGACACTGCACCCGGTCGCCGGCCAGGGGTTCAATCTCGGGTTGCGCGATGCGGCGATGCTCGCGGAGGTGATCGCCGGCAGCCCCGGCGACGCCGGGGCCGCAGAGCGGCTCAGGCGCTTCGCCGCGTGGCGCGCCCGCGACCGCCGCGGCGTGGTGAGGTTCACCGACGGCCTGGTGAAGCTGTTCGCCGATCCGCGCCTGCCCGTCGCTCTGGTGCGCAATGTGGGGTTGCTGCTGTTCGACCTGGCACCGCCGGCGAAGGCCGCTCTGGCACGCGTCAGCGCGGGCTTCGGTGGCCCAACACCGCGTCTCGCGCGCGGGCTGCCGCTGCGCCATGTTTGACGTTGTCATCGTCGGCGGCGGACCGGTCGGCGCGTGCGCGGGTGCGCTGCTCGCGCGCGGGACCGCGGGCGTCGCGGGACTCGCGGTCGCACTGCTCGAGCCACGTGCGCCGCAACTGCTGCCGGCGTCCCCGGGGCCGGCGGATGTGCGCGTCGTGGCACTCTCGCGTGCCAGCGAGCGTGTACTGACACGCGCCGGGGCGTGGGCGCGGCTGTGCGGGCCGCGCCTGTCGCCGTACGAGCGCATGCGCATATGGCACGAGAGCACCGCGCCGCTTAGCGAATCGGTGTTGGTATTCGATGCCGCCGACGTCGGCGAGCCGAATCTCGGCTACATCGTCGAGAACCGCCTGCTGCAGGGCGCGCTGCTCGAGGCCTTCGCAAAGAGCGGTGGCCACATTGAGCCGGCGCCATTCACGTCGGTGGAGATTGGGGAAGAGTGCGTGCGGATCGGCACCACGCACGGCAATCTCACGGCGCGCCTGGTGGTCGGCGCTGACGGCGCCCATTCGGCGCTGCGCCAGGCGGTGGGCCTCACCGCCGAGACCGCCGCCTACGGACAGACCGCGATCGTCGCGACCGTCGCCACCACCCGGCCACACGAGGCGACCGCGTGGCAGCGTTTCATGAGCGATGGCACACTCGCCTTTCTGCCGCTCGCCGATGGCACGAGCTCTATCGTGTGGTCGGCCGACGACGAGGTCGCCTCGCGCCTGGTATCCGCCGAGGCCGCGGACTTCGCGCGATCACTCGATCGCGCCTCCGATCTCGCCCTCGGGAGCACGCGTCTCGTGAGCGAGCGCGTGTCGTTTCCGCTCAGCAGGCTCGCCGCGCAGCGCTACGTCGCACAGCGCGTCGCGCTGATCGGTGATGCGGCCCACGTGGTGCATCCGCTTGCCGGGCAGGGGGTGAACCTCGGCCTCCTCGATGCGGCGACACTCGCGCAGCTGGTTGCGGGCGCGGCCGCCGCGCGCGAGGACCCCGGGGCGCTCGGCGTGCTCCGTGCCTATGAGCGATGGCGTAAGAGCGAGGTCGCCGCCATGGCCACGGCCATCGACCTCTTCGATCGGCTGCTGGCACACGGGCGCGGGCCGCTCGCCCGCCTCGCCCAGCGCGCCCTCACCTGGGTGAACCGTAGCCAGGAGCTGCGGCGCGTCTTCATCTACAGGGCGTTGGGCATGAGCGGGGAGTTGCCAGCCGCGGCGCGCCGACCGTGAGTGCGGCAGCCGGCCGCGGACCGGTGGCTCTCGCGTCTCGCGAGGGGGCCGGTCGCGTGGCGAGATAAACGCCAAGCGCAGCGACCGAGATCCCTGCGACCTTCTGCACACTGAACGGGTCGCCCAGCACCAGGTGGTCGATGAGGGCGGTGACCGGTGGCATGAGGAAGAACAATGTCGTCACCCGATTCACGGCGCCGCGGCGCAGGAGCACGAAGAACAGTGCGAATGCGGCGAGTGAGTTAATCGCCACCATCCAGGTCAGGCTGCCGAGGAGCTCCGCCGAGGCGTCGACTCGCCAGCCCTCGTGGAATGCAAACGGCAAGAGGAGCAAAGTCCCGACGACATTCTGCACCGCCAGTCCACTGCGCAGATCTACGTCCGAACCGAAACGCTTCTGATACAAGGTCCCCGTGCTCAGGGCCAGCAGACCGCCCACTACTGCGAGACAGGCCCCGACTCCGCCGCCGTGGCCGGGGCCGATACCTTCGCCTACCGCCAGTGCCACGCCCGCGAAGCCGCACGCCAGACCGAACCATTGCAGCGGCCGCACTACCTCCCCGAGCACGAGCCCTGCGAGCGCGGTCACGATCGGCATGGTGCCGATGACGAGTGCGATCAAACCCACGTTGACGCCCTGGGCCGCGGCGAAATAGAGGCAACCGAACTGCAGCGCGAGCTGCAACGTGCCGACCACGGCGCTGTGCAGAGCTGCGCGTCCGCGCGGCCAGCCGGCGCCACCCCACTGCGCAAGCGCGGCGTAGATCAGTCCCGCGCAGCCGAAGCGCAGCACCAGCACCGTGAAGGGAGCAGCGTGGTCGAGCGCGATGCGCGCAGCGGGGTAACCCGTCGACCACAACACTACGAACGCCGCACCGAGGACGCCGGCGGGCAGGCGTCCGATATCGAGCCGGAGAGCCATGGGGAGCAGGATAGTGAGCTCAGAAACTGCGATAAACTGGTGCAGACGCAAATGACTATTGCGCAACCTGCAACAGTTCCATGGATCGCCTCGAGCAACTGAGCGCCTTCGTCGAGGTGGCGCGTTGCCAGAGCTTCGCGCAGGCGGCACGGCGTCTCGAGCGCCACGTTTCGGCGGTGAGCCGCGCGGTCGCGGCGCTGGAAAATCGACTCGGGGTGCGGCTGCTGCAGCGGACCACGCGCCGCGTCATGCTGAGCGATGCCGGCCGTGGCTATTTCAAGCGCTGCGAAACGCTGCTGGCGGAGTTCGACGGCGCCGATGCCGAGGTGCGCGACTTAAGTGCCTCGCCGCGCGGCAATCTGCGCGTGAGCGCGGCGACCGGCGCCGGTCAGACGCTGATCGTGCCGCTGGTGCCGGAGTTCCTCGCCGCGCACCCGTTGTTGACGCTCGACCTGCAACTATCCAACCGCTATGTCGACCTGGTCGAGGAGGGTTATGACCTGGCGCTGCGCGTCGGGGCGCTCGCGCCCGATTCGCGGCTGGTAGTGCGCCGCCTCGCACCCACGCGCCGCGTGCTGCTTGCCAGCACCGCTTACCTCGAGCGCTGCGGCAGCCCGCGCACGCCGCAACAGCTGTCGCGGCATGCCTGTCTGGTGCTCGACATCGGCGCACGCTCGCGGCGCTGGGAGCTCGAGCGCGGCCGTACGCGAGCGGCCATCGACGTCAGCGGGCCGCTGCGCTCCAACAATGCCTTCGCGCTGCTCGACGCCTGCAGGAGCGGCCTCGGCATCGGCCTGCTGCCCGCATCGGTGGCGGGCGCGGATCTGCGCACTGGGGCGCTGCACCGCGTGCTGCCCGGCTGGGTGAGTGGCGAACAGGGCATCTATGCGGTCTATCCGACCGCGCGCTTCATTCCGGCAAAGGTGCGCGCGTTCGTTGACTTCATCGCTGCGCGACTGCGCACCGGCCACGAAGCGGCGGCACAGCGGCGCAGCTGAGGGACGCGCGGCGGGAAGCATCGCTCAGCGGCGCAAGTCCTGGCAACGGCCGAGCACCACCCGAGCGTCAGCTCAGCGGGATCAGATCGGTCTTCGCGGCGCACACGAAATCGTTGTCCGACAGCCCGCGGATCGCGTGGGTGGTGAAGGTGACGCGGCAGTAGTTGTAGCCGATCTCGAGATCGGGGTGATGGTCCTCGATGTTCGCCACGTGCGCGAGCGCATTGACGAAGCTCATGGTGCGGTAGAAGTCGCGGAAGCCGAACTCGCGGCGAATGGCGTGCGCGTCGTCGGTGAGCACCCAGGCGCCGGAGATCTGGGCGAGGAGCGCCTGCGCCTGCGCGGGGCTGAGCGGCGCGGTCCCGCCTTCACAGGGCTTGCACTTGCGCGCGGCGAGCCCGCTCATGCGTCACGCCCCACGGCGCGCGTAGCGGCGCGCCACGTACTGCTCGACGATCTCCTGAAACTCCTCGGCGATGCGCTCACCCTTGAGCGTCACGGTTTTCGCGCCATCCTCGTAGACCGGCGCCACGGGACGCTCGCCGGTGCCCGGGAGGCTGATGCCGATGTTGGCATGCTTGCTCTCACCCGGCCCGTTGACGACGCAGCCCATGACGGCGACGGTCATGTCCTCGACCCCGGCGTACTCGCGCCGCCACTGCGGCATGCGCGTGCGGATGTGCGACTGGATGCGCGCGGCGAGCTCCTGGAAGAAGGTGCTCGTGGTGCGCCCGCAGCCCGGGCACGCGATTACCAGCGGCGCGAATGCGCGCAGTCCCATGGTCTGCAGGATCTCCTGCGCGACAAGCACCTCCTGGGTGCGATCGCCGTTGGGTTCGGGCGTCAGGGATACGCGGATGGTGTCGCCGATACCCTGCTGCAGCAGCACTGCCATGCCGGCGGTCGAGGCGACGATGCCTTTCGACCCCATGCCGGCCTCGGTCAGGCCGAGATGCAGCGGGTAGTCGCAGCGCTCGGCCAGGTCGCGATAGATGGCGATCAGGTCCTGCACGCCGCTCACCTTGGCCGAGAGCACGATGCGCGAGTGCGCCAGCCCGAGCTCCTCGGCGCGCCGGGCGCTCTGCAGCGCCGAGAGCACCACGGCGTTGCGCATCACCTGCTGCGCATCGAGGGGATCGCTGCGTGAGGAGTTCTCGTCCATCAGTCGCGTGAGCAGATCCGAATCGAGGCTGCCCCAGTTGACGCCGATGCGCACCGGCTTGTCATAACGGCACGCGGTCTCGATCATTTCCGCGAACTGCGGGTCGCGCTTGCTGCCGCGCCCGACGTTGCCGGGATTGATGCGGTACTTGGCGAGCGCCGCGGCGCACTGCGGATGCTCGCGCAGGAGCTTGTGGCCGTTGAAGTGGAAGTCGCCGATGAGCGGCACGTTCACGCCGGCGCGCTCGAGCCGCTCGCGGATCGGCGCCACCGCCGCCGCGGCCTCGCTGGTATTCACCGTGATGCGTACCAGCTCCGAGCCGGCGCGCGCCAGCGACTGCACCTGGCGCGCCGTGGCCTCGACGTCAGCGGTGTCGGTATTGGTCATCGACTGGACCACGATGGGCGCGCCGCCGCCGACGCGCACCTGGCCGATGGTTACCTGGACGGAAGGACGACGGGCACTGCTCATGCGGGATAACGTAACGTACTGGGGCGCGAATTCTACCGTTGTCGTGCTTGGGCGGCACGGACCGGGACTGCTATTATTACGCCGCCCGAATCGGTCTGTTCGGAGAGAGTCCGGCACGCGCCGGAACGCCGAAGGCGCAAATTCCGCCCGGAAACGCTCAGGCACAAGAACGGCAGACGGCGGCACGCTCGAGCTGGCCGCGGGGCTTCTGGAGAGCGGTGGATCGCGATCCACCCACCGAAGGGGAGCGGCGCGGGACGCCTGATCTCTCAGGTCACAGGACAGAAGGGCGGCAGGCACCCCCGCGACGCCAGGCAGTGCGGGAACACCTGCCGCTCTTTTTGCTGGCTGCGTCCGGGAGACGACCTGTGGGAAGACACACGCCGCTGTACAGCCTGCACCAGGAGCTCGGCGCCCGCATTATCGACTTCGGCGGCTGGGACATGCCACTGCAGTACGGCTCGCAGATCGGCGAGCATCACGCGGTGCGCCGCGCCGCGGGCGTGTTCGATGTGTCGCACATGTGCGTGCTGGATCTGAGCGGCGCGCGGGCGGCTGCCTTTCTCGGGCGGCTGCTGGCGAACGACGTCGCGAAGCTCACTGCCCCCGGCAAGGCGCTCTACAGCTGCATGCTGAACGAACGCGGTGGTGTGCTCGACGATCTCATCGCCTACCACCTGTCCGACTCCTGGTATCGCCTGGTGGTGAATGCGGCTACGCACGACAAGGACCTCGCCTGGATACGCGAGCACGCGCGTGCATTCGACGTCGAGGTAAATGAGCGCAGCGACCTCGCCATGCTCGCGGTGCAGGGGCCGGAAGCACGCGCCAAGGCGGCGCGGCTGCTCGCGGGCGCGGATGCGGCCGCAGCACTCGCCCTCGGCGGCTTCTTTGGTCGTGAGCTCGGATCCTGGTTCGTCTCGCGCACCGGCTACACCGGTGAAGACGGGTTCGAGATCATGATGCCGGCGCGCGACGCCGAGCCGGCGTGGCGCTCGCTCAATTCTCTCGGGGTCGCCTCCTGCGGCCTCGGTGCTCGCGATACGCTGCGCCTCGAGGCCGGCATGAACCTCTATGGCAACGACATGGACGAGAGCACCCAGCCATTCGAGTCGGGCCTTGGCTGGACCGTGGCCCTGGAGCCACGCGACCGTGACTTCATCGGTCGCGGCGCGCTCGAGACGATCGTGAGCGGCGGCTCGCCACGCAAACTGGTCGGCCTGCTGCTCGAGGATCGTGGCGTGCTGCGCAGTCACCAGAAGGTGCTGGTCGCAGGTGTCGGTGAAGGCGAAATCACCAGTGGTACGTTCTCCCCGACGCTCGAGCGGTCGATTGCATTCGCGCGCGTTCCGGCTGCAACCGCCGACAAGGTGCAGGTCGACGTCCGCGGCAGGCTTCTGAGCGCGCGCGTGGTACGGCCGCCGTTCGTGCGGGCTGGCAAGTCCCTGGTGAGCTAAGCGAAGGATCCTTACATGAGCAATGTTCCGGCGGATCTCAAATACACCAAGTCCCACGAATGGCTGCGGACCCTCGCCGACGGTACCCTCGAGATCGGCATCACCGATCACGCCCAGCACGCGCTCGGTGACCTGGTGTTCGTCGAGGTGCCCGAGGCCGGGCGCGCGGTGAAAGCCGGTGAGGCGTGCGCAGTGGTCGAGTCGGTCAAGGCGGCGTCGGACGTGTACGCGCCGCTCGACGGGCAGATCACCGCGGGCAATCCGCGGCTCAGTGGCGAGCCGGAGACGGTCAATGCCGAGCCGTACGGCGAAGGCTGGCTGATGCGCTTGCGTCCCGCGCCGGGGGCGCTCGCGGCCGCACAGCTCCTGTCGGCCGCGGAATATCAGCAAGTGCTGGACGCGGAGGGCGGCTGAGTGGCCTTCATTCCCCACACCGACGCGGACGTCGCAGCGATGCTCGCCGCCATCGGCGCAAGTCGTATCGACGATCTCTTCGACGAGATCCCCGCGGAGCTGCGCGTGCGCACGCTCGCCGGCGTGCCCGAGGCACTCAATGAGATGGAAATCGGCCGCCTCATGAGTGAGCGCGCCAGGAGCGACGGCACGTCGTTGTGTTTTCTCGGGGCCGGCGCCTACGAGCACCATATACCGGCCGCGGTATGGGCCGTCACCACGCGCGGCGAGTTCTACAGCGCCTACACGCCCTACCAGGCCGAGGCGAGCCAGGGCACGCTGCAGCTCATCTACGAGTTCCAGACCATGATGGCGCGGCTGACGGGCATGCAGGTCGCCAACGCCTCGATGTACGACGGTGCCTCTGCCACGGCAGAGGCCGCGCTGATGGCGGTGCGTGCCAACCGCAAATCGCAGAGCGCGCGCATTCTCGTGCCGACGACGGTGCATCCACACTACCGTCGCGTGGCGGTGGCGATGGCCGCGAACCAGGGGTTGACGTTCGAGGAGCTGCCGTACTGTACCGAGGAGGGCGTCATCCCCGCCGCCTCGCTGGCCAGGTACGACGGCGAGGACGTCACCGCGCTGCTCATCCAGCAGCCAAATTTCTTCGGGCGACTCGAGGATGTGGACGCGCTCACCGACTGGGCGCACGCACACCGGGCACTCGTCATCGCAGTCGTGAACCCCACCTCGCTCGCGCTGCTCAAAGCGCCGGGCGAATGGGGCGCGCGCGGCGCGGATATCACCGTCGGTGAAGGCCAGCCGCTCGGCGTGCCGCTGTCCTCGGGCGGCCCGTACTTCGGCTTCATGACAACGCGCATGGAGTTCGTGCGGCAGATGCCGGGGCGAATCGTCGGACGCACGCTCGATACTGCCGGTCGCGACGGCTTCACTCTCACACTGCAGGCGCGCGAGCAGCATATCCGCCGTGCCAAGGCGACCTCCAACATCTGCACCAACCAGGGGCTGCTGGTGACCGCAGCGACCATATACATGTCGCTCATGGGACCGCAGGGGCTCGAGCGCACCGCCGTCGCCTGCCACGCGCGCACCCGCGAGCTGCTGGCCGCGCTGACGCGCGTGCCGGGAGTGCGGCTGGCGTTCGCCGGGCCGTGCTTCCACGAGGCGGTGCTGCAGCTCGATCGACCGGTGGCGCCGGTGCTGCGGACGCTCGCGCGGGACGGGATCTTAGGTGGGCTCGATCTTGCCGCTTACTACCCGGAGCTCGGTCACGCGCTGCTGGTGTGTGCCACCGAGACCAAGACCAGCGCCGACATCGATCGCTACCGCGCCTCGCTCGGCGAGGCGCTGCAGGCGGCACGCGCTGCCTGAGGTCTGTCCGCATGAGCATCCGTGAGAAAGTGATCTTCGAATACTCGCATCCCGGGCGTGGCGCGAGCGACCAATGGCCGCACGACCCCGGTGCCGCAGCGCTCGGCGATCTGCCGCCGCAGCTGCGCCGTACCCGGCCACCCGAGCTCCCCGAGGTGAGCGAGCTCGAGGCGGTGCGACACTTCACGCGCCTGTCGCAGCTGAACTTCTCGATCGACACGCATTTTTATCCCCTGGGGTCGTGCACGATGAAGTACAACCCCAAGGCCTGTAATCAGTACGCGATGCTTCCGGAGTTCCTCGCGCGCCATCCACTGGCACCGGAGTCGCACGGACAAGGCTTCCTTGCCTGCCTGTACGAGCTGCAGGAGATGCTCAAGGAAGTGACCGGGATGCAGGGCGTCGCACTGAGCCCCATGGCCGGCGCGCACGGTGAGTTCGCCGGCGTCGCCATGATCCGCGCCTACCACCGTGCGCGCGGCGATGCCGGGCGCGACGAGATCATAGTGCCCGAGGCTGCCCATGGTACCAATCCTGCCACCGCCACCATGTGCGGCTGCGTGGTGCGGGAGATCCCGGTGGAGCCCTCCGGCGACGTCGATATCGAGGCGCTGCGCCGCGCGGTCGGACCGAACACCGCCGGCATCATGCTCACCAACCCCTCGACTCTCGGCGTGTTCGAGCGGCGCATCGCCGAGGTGGCACGCATCGTCCACGAGGCAGGAGGCCTCCTGTACTACGACGGCGCCAATCTCAACGCCATTCTCGGCAAGGTGCGCCCCGGGGACATGGGCTTCGACGTGATCCACATGAATCTGCACAAGACCTTCTCCACCCCCCACGGCGGCGGCGGCCCAGGCGCCGGTGCGGTCGGTGTCGGGGCGCGCCTGCTGCCGTTTCTGCCGATACCACTCGTCGGCAGGGACGGGGAGCGCTATCGCTGGCTCACCGAGAGTGACGTGCCGCAGTCGATCGGCCGCCTGTCGGCATTCATGGGCAACGCCGGGGTGCTGCTGCGCGCCTACGTCTACATGCGGCTGCTCGGACGCGATGGTCTGCAGCGCGTCGGCGAGTACGCGACGCTCAACGCCAACTACCTGCTCAAGCGGCTGACTGCGGCTGGCTTCGATGCCGCTTATCCGCAGCGCCGTGCGAGCCACGAATTCATCGTGACCCTCAGACGCCAGGCACGCGAGCTGAACGTGACGGCGATGGACTTTGCCAAGCGCCTGCTCGATTACGGCTTCCATGCGCCGACCACGTACTTTCCGCTGCTGGTCCCGGAGTGCCTGCTGATCGAGCCCACCGAGACCGAGAGCATTGACATTCTGGACGCCTTTGTGACGGCCATGTCGCAGATCCAGAAGGAGGCCGAACAGGAACCCGGGCGCGTGACGAGCGCACCGCATACCATGCCGGTGCGCCGCCTCGATGACGTGCGGGCGGCCAGACAACTGGATCTCACATGGAAGCCGACAGCGCAGCCGTAGGTCGCTACAAGCCCCGCGGGATCGTGCGCGTGCTGCGCGCCCTCGCGGCAAGCCTGCACGGACTCGCGGGCGCCTTCCGCGAGGAAGCCGCTTTCCGCCAGGAACTCGCGCTGGCGGCCGTCGTCATACCCCTGGGTCTGTGGCTCGGTCACGGCGGCGTCGAGCGGGCGCTGCTGATCGCGCCAATGCTGCTCATCCTCATCGTGGAACTGCTCAACAGCGCCATCGAAGCGACGGTCGACCGCATTGGATTCGAGCGGCATGCGCTTGCCGGTCTCGCCAAGGACATAGGCTCGGCCGCCGTTTTCATGTCGTTCGTGCTGCTCGGCGCGGTGTGGCTGCTGGTGCTGCTCGGCCGCTGATGTACATCGCCCGGAGAGACGTTCCGATGCAACACGCGCGTGTGGCGTGGCCGTTAGTCCTGCTGCTCCTGCCCGTGTGCGTGGCCGCCGGCCCCATCGCAGTCGATGCGACACGCGCGAACACCGCCCCAGCGAGCACGACTGCCGCACCGGCGAGCACGACTGCCGCACCGGCGAGCACGGCCGCCGCACCGGCGAGCACGGCCGCCGCACCGGCGAGCTCGTCAACCCCCGCGAACACGGCGGCTCCGGTGCCGGAGCCGCAAACGCCGACGCCAGGGGGAAGCCCGCCGCCCCCGCCCCCGCCGGCGTCCCGCGCCCCGGCCGAGAGCCAGGCTTCCCAGGCCGCGCAGCAGGCGGCCGCGGTCGAGGGCAACCCCGATTGGGCGGAGACGCTCGAGCGCATCGCCAGTAGCGTCGTGTCGATCGACGTCGACTCGACACGTGCGTTCGACACCGAGTGGAACTCGACGGCGCAGGCGACCGGCTTCGTCGTCGACGCCGAGCGCGGCCTGATCCTCACCAACCGCCACGTCGTGACCCCCGGACCCGTGACCGCGGAGGCGACCTTCCTCAACCGCGAAGAGGTGCAGCTGTACCCGATATACCGCGACCCGGTGCACGATTTCGGCTTCTACCGCTACGACCCGAAGAAGCTGCGCTTCATCAAGCCGAAGGCGCTGCCGTTGTACCCCGAGGGCGCGCAGATCGGGCGCGAGATCCGCGTGGTTGGCAACAACGCGGGCGAGCAGCTCTCGATCCTCGCCGGCACGCTGGCGCGGCTCGACCGTGACGCCCCCGAGTACGGCGTGGCCAAGTACAACGACTTCAACACCTTCTATCTGCAGGCAGCCTCGGGTACCTCCGGTGGCTCCTCAGGCTCGCCGGTAATCGACATCCGCGGGCGCGTGATCGCTCTCAACGCCGGCGGCGCGAACGGCGCAGCCTCGAGCTTCTATCTGCCGCTGTCGCGCGTGCGGCGCGCGCTGACGCTCATCCAGCAGGACAAGCCGGTTACGCGCGGCACGCTCTACACCGTCTTCAACTACATGCCCTACGACGAGCTCGAGCGACTGGGGCTCGATGCGCGCACCGAAGCGGCGGTGCGCAAGGATTTTCCGCGTTATACCGGCATGCTGGTGGTGACCGAGGTACTGCCCGGCTCGCCCAGCGAGAACACGCTGCAGCCCGGCGATATCCTGCTGCGCCTCAATGGCCGTTACGTCACTCAGTTCGAGCCGCTCGAGGAGGTGCTCGACGGCTCGGTCGGCACGTCGGTGGAGGTCGAGCTCGAGCGCGGTGGCAAGCTCGTGTCGGCAAAGCTGCCGGTGGGCGACCTGCACGCCATCACGCCGAGCGCCTACGCGGAATTCGGCGACGTGGTGCTGAACACGCTCTCCTACCAGCAGGCACGGCACTTCAACGTGCCGATACGCGGGGTGTACGTCGCGAATCCGGGCTACGTGTTCTCTTCTGCCGGCATTACCCGCGGCGCCATCGTGCTGCAGCTCAATGGCAAGAAGACCGACACGCTGCAGGAGTTCGAGGCAGGCATCGCACAGCTCGGCGACGGCGATCACGCCACGGTGCGCTACCTTACGATCGAGGCTCCCAACAGCACCGAGCTGCGCGCCATCCGCATGGACCGACTGTGGTTCCCGGCGCATCACTGCGATCGCAACGACGCGAGCGGCCTGTGGGATTGCAAGGATCTGCCGCCGGGGCCGACGCCGAAGCCGGTGCCGGTGAGCTCGACGGTATTCCCGCATTTCAGCGATCCGCGGCTCAACGCGCTCGCCCCCTCACTCGCGATGGTCACCTTCGACATGCCGTACTCCGTGTCCGGCATCACCGAGCGCAACTATCACGGCACGGGCCTGGTGGTGGACGCGGCACGCGGCCTCGTGGTCGTGGACCGCAACACGGTGCCGGTCGCCGTCGGCGACGTCACCGTGACTTTCGCCGGCACGGTGCAGGTGCCGGGTCGAGTGGTGTACATCCATCCGCTGCACAACTATGCGGTGGTGGCTTACGATCCGCGCCTGATCGGCACGACACCGGTCAAGTCCGCGCACCTCTCGCCGCGCGAGCTCACCGCCGGTGAGCAGGTGTGGGTGGTGGGTCTTGCGCCCGACAGCCAGATGCACGCCCGCGGCACGGAGGTTGCGAGCATCGAGCCGCTCGACCTGCCGCTGTCGCGAACCATGCGCTTCCGCGACAGCAATCTCGAGACTGTGCAGCTCGTCAATCCGCCGACCGAGTTCGATGGCGTGCTTACCGACAACGCCGGTAAGGTGCTCGGCACGTGGTCGAGCTTCGCCTACGAGAGCGGCCGCGAGATCGCCCAGGACACGCGCGGCGTGCCCATCGACCTCGTGGCCGACATGATCGACCGCGTGCGCACTCACCGTCCGCTGCATTCACTCGAAGCGGAGCTCGGCGTGCTGCCGCTCGCCGCCGCGCGCGAGATCGGGCTGTCGGATGCGTGGACGCAGCGTCTCGCGCAGCACACCCCGACCCGGCGACAGGCCCTGACCATCGTGCGCCTGGTGGGCGGCTCGCCGGCTGCGGAGCGGCTGCAGCAGGGGGATCTGCTGCTCGCGATCGACGGACAGGTGGTCACACGCTTCCGCGAAGTCGAGAAAGCGGCGGCTGACAAGGATCATGTCGTGGTGACCGTCTGGCGCGGCCAATCCGAGCAAACCATCGACGTCCCCACTGCCGAGCTCCCCGGGACGGATCTCGACCGCCTGGTGGAGTGGGCAGGCGCCACACTGCAGGCGCCCCATCGCGGCATGAGTGTGCAGCGCGGCATTCCGCCCGTGGGTGTCTATGTCGGCTACTTCGCCTACGGCTCACCGGCGACGCGCTACGGACTGTTCCCCGGGCGGCGCATCGTCGAGGTGGACGGTGTCCCAACGCCCGACATCGATACCTTTCTCAAGGTCGTCACGGGGCGACCCGACCGCTCGTCGGTCCGGCTGAAGACGATCACCTGGAACAATGCCCCGGAAGTCATCACCCTCAAGCTCGACAAGCACTACTGGCCAGCCTACGAGCTGACGCGCATGCCCGAGGGCTCCTGGACGCGCCGTACGCTTGAGTAGCGCCCAGCGCGCTTCGTCAGCCGCTTGCCCCTGCATGGCGCGCCGCCCGGGGCCCCGCCACGTCGGCTCGCCGCCACAATGCCCTGGATTGCCGCCATAAGGTCTTTTGAATTCTCATCGCAGCTTGTGACATATGTGATGCTTTCCCACAACACGCGGCAGGCGTTGCCCGCGACTTGCTAGAATTCACATCTCCTATGGTGCGTGTCGTCCGGGCCACTCAGGTCGAGATCGAGACCGCCGTGCAGGCGCTGCGCGACGGGGAGCTCGTCGCATTTCCGACCGAGACGGTTTACGGACTGGGCGCCAACGCGCAGAACCCGGCGGCGGTACGCAGGATCTTCGAGGTCAAGGGACGCCCGCCGGATCACCCGGTGATCGTGCATCTCGACAGCCCGCGCTACCTCCACCGCTGGGTGCGCGAGGTACCGCCGACCGCCACGCGGCTGGCGGAGACGTTCTGGCCCGGACCGCTGACGCTCGTGATGCCGCGCGCGCCCACCGTGCACGATGTGATCACCGGCGGTCAGGACACCATTGCGATCCGTGTGCCGGCACATCCGATGGCGCAACAACTGCTCAACGCCTTCGGTGGCGGTATCGCCGCCCCATCAGCCAACCGCTTCGGCCGGCTCTCCCCCACCCGGGCCGAGCACGTGCGCGAGGAGTTCGGCGACACGGTGCGTGTGATCCTCGACGGCGGCGAGTGCCAGATCGGCCTCGAATCGACCATCGTATCGTTCGAGGGCCCGGTCGTGCGGCTGCTGCGGCCCGGGGCAATCACCGCGGCCCAGATCCGCAACGTCGTGGGCGAGCAGCTGCTGCTGGGCGCCGACGTCGCTTCCCCGCGTGTGCCTGGGACCACCCCGACGCACTACGCTCCGAGCACGCCCATGACCATCGTACCCTCCGGAGAGATCGATGCGCAGGCGGACGCCGCCTCTGCCGGCGGCCGGCGCGTCGCAGTGCTGGCGCAGCGCCTGCCGCTGCGCTCACACAAGTACGTGACCTGGATCAACGCCGGCCGTCGCCCGGAGAGCTATGCGCGCGATCTCTATACGAACCTGCGCACGCTCGACAAGGCCGGCTGTCAGCAGATTCTCGTGCAGGGCGTACCCGACGGCGAGCAGTGGGATGCGATCCGCGACCGGCTGCTGCGCGCGGCGACCAGCGTGGCGGAGAGCGACGACGGCACCGGCACCATGGCGGTACTGCCCTGAACCCTCCGGTGCGGCGCCCGCGATTCATCGACCCGTTTCAGCCCGCCGAAATCCGCCGCCTCGTCAGGGAGTTCGGCTCGCCGCTGGTGATTCTCGACTGCGAGCGCGTGCGGGTGCAGTTCCGCAAGCTGCGCAAAGCGCTGCCCCGGGTGGATCTGCATTACGCGCTCAAGCCCATGCCGCACGCGGCGGTGGTGCGAACGGTGATCGCCGAAGGCGGCTATCTCGATCTCGCCACCACCGGCGAGGTGCAGCTCGTGCGGCGCCTCGGCATCTCCCCCGAGCGCTGCATTCACAGCCATCCCATCAAGCGTCCCGAGGACATCGCCAACGCGCTCGAGTTCGGCGTGCGCACCTTCGTCGCCGACAACCCCGACGAGGTGCGTAAGTTCGCCCGCCTCACCCGCGAGGCGCAGCTGCTGCTGCGCGTCTCTTTCCGCAGCCCCGGCGCGGTCTGCGACCTGTCGCGCAAGTTCGGCTGCGACCCGGAGGACCTGCTGTCGCTTGCGCGGCTCGCGGCCGACCTTGGTATCGGCGTGCGCGGCCTCTCGTTCCACGTCGGCTCGCAGTCCGCAGATGCCACCAAGCACGTCGAGGCGCTCGCGGCGTGCACGAAACTCATGGCGGCGGCGCGCCGCGAGCGGCTCGGTATCTGCGACACGCTCGACATCGGCGGCGGCTTCCCCATCGACTACGCTCAGCCGGTCCAGGACATCAGCCGCTTCTGCGCGCCGCTGCGCGCCGCGCTCGGCCGGCTGCCCCGGCGTGTACGCGTGATCGCCGAGCCCGGCCGCTACATCGTGGGTCCAAGTGCCATCGGGGTGGCCTCGGTCATGGGACGCGCCCGCCGCGAGGGGCACTGGTGGTACTACCTGGACGACGGGCTGTACGGCTCCTACAGCGGACAGTTGTTCGATCACGCGCGCTACCCGGTCGAGCCGCTGCGCGACAGCACCGAGCGGCTGCCGTCGGTCCTCGCGGGGCCCACCTGCGACAGCATCGACGTCATTGCCGAGAACCTCTTGCTGCCGCGGCTGAAGACGGGCGACCTCCTGGTCGGCCGCTCGATGGGCGCCTACACCTGGGCGAGCGCCTCGGAGTTCAATTTCTATCCGCGCGCCACGGTCGTGGCGGTGAATCAGCGTCCGGGTGACCTGGGAACGGTCACGGCGCTGCCGGCGTAAACGGCCCGCCCCAGTGCCATGCGCGCCCCGCGTGTGATCCGCAACATCGTGTTCGACATCGGCTGGGTGCTGGTCCGGCTCAACTACCGCCCGCTGCTCGACGTGCTCGCCGCGCACGGTGCACCGGTCGGCGACCGCGACGCCGTCATGCATCGTATCCGGCTCGAGGACCACGAGACCGGGCGGCTGCCCGGTCACGGGCTGCTCGCGCGGCTGCAGGGGCTGACCGACGGGCGCGATCCGCTGTCGCTCGATGAGACGCTCGCGTGCTGGCTTGACATGTTCGAGCTCGAGCCGGCGATGGTAGAGCTCGCCCACCGCCTGAGCGAGCACCGCCGCGTGTTCCTGTTGTCCAACATCGGTGACCTTCACTGGGCACACCTCTCGCGCGAGTACCGCCTGCACGCCATCGGCGAGGGTGCCCTGCCGTCGTATCTGGCGGGGGTGATGAAGCCGCAGCAGGGCATCTATGCCGAGGCCGAACGGCGCTTCGCGCTCGAGCCCGCCGCGACCGTATTCGTGGACGATCGCCCGGACAACATCGCCACCGCAAACTCGCGCGGCTGGCACGGCATCGTCCATCGGGGCTACCGGGAAACGCTCGGCGCTCTGCGCAGTCTCGGAGTGGACCCGAAAGGAGTGCCATGAGCCCGGCCATTGCCGCGACGCTGCTGCTGATCGGCTCCAACATCTTCATGACCTTTGCCTGGTATGCGCACCTGAAGAACCTCGCCGGACGGCCGTGGTACGTGGCGGCGCTGGTGAGCTGGGGCATCGCCTTCTTCGAGTACCTGCTGCAGGTGCCCGGCAACCGCATCGGCTATCAACAGCTGTCGCTGCCGCAGCTGAAGATCCTGCAGGAGGTGATTACCCTCAGCGTGTTCGTGCCTTTTGCAGTGCTTTACATGCAAAAACCGCTCAAGCTCGATTATCTGTGGGCGGCGCTGTGCATCCTCGGTGCGGTATATTTCATGTTCCGTTCGCCGGGCAGCACATGAAGAACGAAACGGAAGCGGAGCATCTCACCGCCATCCACAGCCAGGTGCTCGACGCGCGCGCGGGACGCGATCCGCGGGTGATCGCGCGGCTGTTCTCAGGCTGGGCGGTGTTCGGTGAGCGGCAGTTCGTGCGCGGCTATGCGCTGCTACTGCCCGACCCGGTGGTGCCGAACCTCAACGCCCTCGGCGCGCGCGAGCGCATCGCCTTCCTCTCGGACATGTCACGTCTCGGGGATGCACTGCTCAAGGTCACCGGTGCCGCGCGCATCAACTACGCCATCTTCGGCAACCAGGATCCCGCGCTGCACGCGCACGTCATCCCGCGCTACCTCGACGAGCCGGAGGCGCTGCGCACCGAGCAGCCGTGGGCGTACGACTGGTCGGCGGCGCCATCCTTCGAGCGCGCCGCCTGCCAGGAGCTCGCCGACAGCCTGCTGCGCGAGCTGACGCGGCTCGGCGTGACCAAGCCGATGCGCTTCACGCCCGGCGCGAACGCCGAGCGCTGAACCGCGCAGTCGCCGCCCTGGGGCGGCGCGACTACTTCGGGGCCTCGGACGCTGCGTGCGGCGGCTGCGCCGAGCCGGACGGCGCGCCGGCGGGCGTTTGCGGAGGTTTGATGCCCACCAGCTCGACGTCGAAGATCAGCATGGAGCCCGGCGGGATGGGCGCGCCCTGGGGCGGATTGAGGTCGTAGGCGAGCTGCGGTGGCACGAACAGCTCGTACTTGCCGCTGGGCTTCATCAGCTGCAGCGCCTCGGTCCAGCCGGGGATGACGTGGTTCACCGGGAAGGTGACCGGCTTGCCGCGCTGGTAGCTGCTGTCGAACTCGGTGCCGTCGAGGAGCTTGCCGCGGTAGTTGACGATCACCTCGTCGCTCGCCTTGGGTGAGTCACCCTTGCCGGGCGCGACCACCCGGTACTGCAGCCCGCTGGCCGTCGTGATCACGTCCGGTTTCTTGCCGTTCTCGGCGAGAAACTTCGCTGCGGCACGGTGGCCGGCCTCACCGGCCGCTTCGCGCGATGCGCGCAGCAAGCCCGCGATGTTGGCACGGTCGGCGTCGGTCATCTTCACCTTGCCGCTGAGCGCATCGCGCACGCCCTGCGCCAGGCGCTCGCTGTTCACGGCATCCGCAGGGATATCGTTGGCACGCAGCTGCTCACCCATCGACACCCCGAGACTGTAGCTGGCGGCACTCGTGGCGTTCGGCTTGCCG
>DATIZW010000075.1:0-3953 GCA_035516875.1 Steroidobacteraceae bacterium | reverse complement strand
TTCTTCCTCTACTACGCGCTCGCTCTCAAGCTGACCGCGCGCGAGGAGCTGCCGATGCGGGTGTTCCGCTTCTCGGTTACCTACCTCATGTGGCTCTTCGCGGCGCTCCTCGTCGATCACTACCTCCCGGCACTGCGCGGCACCGCGAACTCCTAGGCGAGGCCGCCGGGCACCCGGCCGCCGCTATGGTTGCGTCAAGGCTCGCGGTTGAACTCCCCTGCGACCGGTCGCACGATAACCGCGCCCGGCGCGCACGCCGGACCTGAAAAAAACCAACCCGGTCCCCCACACCCACTCGGCAGGGAGGCACTCATGAGCGTCAGCAAGCCCGTCATCCTCACCGTACTCGCCGCGCCCGCGCTGCTCGCCGTCACCGGGGCAGGGGCGTCACCGGCACCGCTCGCACCGGGCGGCAGCGTGAGTCCGATACCGACCTACACCAGCACGGGTACACCGACGGTCAACGTGCTGTTGACACGGGAGCGCAAAGCCTCACCGAAGGCAGCGTCACGGTGGGGTTCGAGGAGCTCGCGGTAAACACGAGCCTGAACCCCGGGGGCGTCTCGTTCGCCTTTGCGATCACGACCTCCAACAATCCGACCTCGCTCTCCGCGGCGCTGCCGGGCTATGCCGGCTTCACGACCGCGGTGGAGGCGTGCGATCCGTTCACCACCGTCTCGGTCTGCGGCACGACGCTGACGGGGATGGCAGCCCGCAGCGCCGGCACGGGCGACATGCTCACCTTCAGCTCGATCGGCACGACGCCGCTGTCGGGCCCGGTGACGATCTATGCGAGCAACGCATACGGCATCTTCACCAACGCGCCCCACTGGACCGATCCAGGCGTGACGATAACCGATGACGGGACGAGCTTCGGCTTCAGAGGCGTCGGGCCCTCGGGCGCATCGACGGTCCCCGAGCCTGCGACGGTCGGGCTGCTCGGCCTCGGCTTCCTCGGCACCGCACTCGCGCGGCGCCGGCGCCGCGGCTGACTACCTAGGGCAGGTCGAACACCAGCACCTCGGAATCCTGGCCCCCGTGCAGCGTGAGCTGCACGGGGCCGCTTGCGTACGCCGCGTCCCCGGCGGCAAGCGCCGTGTCATCGACGCTGACGGCACCGCGTGCCACCTGCAGCCACACGCGCCGCGCGCCCGTGACGGCAACTTCCGCACGCTCCGCGCCGTCGAAGAGCCCGGCGTAGACACGTACGTCCTGACGGACGGTCACCGCGCCGTCCGTACCCTGGTGCGCAGCGATGAGCCGCAGCCTCCCGCGCTTGTCCGCGGCGCTGAAGGTCTTCTGCTCGTAGCCCGGTGCGAGCCGCAGCGCCTCGGGCAGGATCCAGATCTGCAGCAGGTGCACCTCGTGCGCCGCCGAAGGGTTGAATTCGCTGTGGGTGACACCGGTGCCGGCGCTCATGCGCTGCACGTCGCCGACACGGATCAGCGAGCCGCTGCCCAGCGAGTCGCGGTGCGCGAGCTCGCCCGAGAGAATGTAGGTGAGGATCTCCATGTCACGATGGCCGTGCTTGCCGAAGCCCTGACCCGCGGCGACGCGATCGTCGTTGATCACCCGCAGCGGACCGTAGCCGAGCCACTGCGGATCGTAGTAGTCGGCGAACGAGAAAGTGTGATAGGTGCGCAGCCAGCCGTGATCGAAGTAGCCGCGGTCGGCGCTGCGTCTCACCGCGAGCATGGCCGCCTCGCTCCGGCGCGTCTCAGCGCCCGCGGGTGATGGCGTCGTAGCCGATCATCTCGATATCGGTGTCGCAGCGCAGCTGCGCCACGACATCCTCGCTGACCGGCGAGAGAACGAAACCGTGCGACAACGACATGAGCGCCGGCTTCACGTGATACTGCTTCTCCACGCGGGCTGCGACCGCCTTGACGTCGCGGTCAGCGCGCACGATCACGAAACAGCTCGGTGCGGCAGGGTTGAACTGGTTCTCGACTTTCGCCGGGTGCTCACACGATGCGCCTGCCGCGAGCGCGACGGCCGCGACCGGCAGCAGGGTGAGGACCGCGAGGACTTGCACGATGCGCATGATTGCTCCGCTCCGCCGCACGCGCACCGCTCAGGCAGCGCGCTTCAGCAGCGTCTCCCAGCTGTAGATCATCTGCCCCTTCAGCAGCAGCATGCCGACGGAGCGGTAGTTGGCGGGATCGATCTGACCGAGGTGCTCCGAACCATGATAGCCGGAAGCATCGCATCCGTAGGCCGACAGTATCGAGCGGCCGATCAGGGCGAAGCGCCCCTGGATGGCACCGAACATGGCGCTCTCGAAGGTCCACTTGACGCTGCGCTCGCCGGAAGCGAGCGGCTCGATCAGATAGGCGGAGACGAACTCCGTCGGCGGCGCACCGAGCACCTTGAGCGTGCCCGACAGCAGCCAGCACTCCGGGCGGTGTGCGATCTCGATGCGACTCAGCGTCTCGAGCGGCTCCCCGTCGGCCCGCCAGAGCGTTCCCGTGCCGGTCCACACCCCCGGCTCAAACAGAAACGTGTGGCTCATGGCCACATTATGGCGCGGCTGCGCGTTTGGCGGTACGTTGCACGGAAACTACAGGAGCGTCGCCCATGCTGCTCGAGCGCGTCTGGTCGGGAAACTCCCTGAGGAATTTTCACTATCTCATTGCCTGTCCCGAGAGCGGCGAGGCGCTCGCGGTGGATCCGCTCGAGTGGCGCATGTGCCTCGACGCCGCGCAAACGCGCGGCTGGCAGATCACGCAGATCGTCAACACCCACGAGCACGCCGATCATACCGGCGGCAACGCGGGACTGAAGGCCGCCACCCGCGCGCGGCTGCTGGCGCATGCCGGGGCGGCGGCGCGGATCGGCGGCGTGGACCGCGGCCTCTCGCGCGGTGACGTCATCCGGGTGGGCCGCACTGTGGAGCTCGAATGCCTCGACACGCCGGGGCACACGATGACGCACGTGTGCCTGCTGTCGCACACCGCCGAGCCGGCACTGTTCTGCGGCGACACGCTGTTCAACGCCGGCGCCGGCAACTGCTACAACGGTGGCCTGCCACAGGCCCTCTACGAGACGTTCGTCACGCAGCTCGCGCGCTTGCCGGACAGCACGCGCGTCTATCCGGGCCACGAGTACCTCACGCGCAACCTCGAGTTCACGCTCGACCGCGAGCCCGACAACCCGGACGCGCCGGCACTGCTCGCCGCGGCCCGCCGGCAGGCACCGGCGGCGGCAAAGGTGACGACACTCGCCGAGGAGAAGCACATCAATACCTTCTTCCGGCTGCAGAATCCCACGGTGATCGCCCGGCTGCGCGAGGTGTTTCCCGACCTCGGCGAGCAGCCCGACGCCCGTACCGTGTTTCTCAGCCTGCGCGAGCTGCGCAACCGCTGGTGAGGGACGCGGGGCAGGCTGCGTACCGCGGGGAACGCGCCGGCAGCACAGCGCACGCACGCGCAGTTGCCGCGCGCGGCAGCGCCGTAGCAGCATACGGCGAGCACCCGGAGGTCACTATGCGCACCACCCTTCAGCTGTCATCGCTCTGCCTCCTCGCTACCGTGGCGTGTGCGGCCTGGGCCAACGGCGGGGGCGGCATGTCCATGCCGGCACCCCCGCCACGCGTGCAGACGCCGCAGGACAGGGCGCGCGAGGCGTACAACGATGGCGTACACGACGTGAAGAAGGCCGACAAGGCGTTCGGCGCCGCCACGGAAGCGACCGACGCTGGCAAGAAGACCAAGGCCGCACAGGAAGCGCATGACCTGTACGGCTCCGCGCACGGCAAGTTCAGCCAGGCGACGCAGCTCGATCCCTCGCTCTACGAGGCGTGGAACTATGTTGGCTATACCGGCCGCAAGCTCGGTAACTATGACGAAGCGCTCGATGCCTACGACAAGGCGCTGAAACTCAAGCCCGGCTACGCCGACGCGCTCGAGTACCGCGGCGAGGCGTACCTGGGTCTCAACCGCATCCCGGACGCG
>DATIZW010000074.1:0-2981 GCA_035516875.1 Steroidobacteraceae bacterium | reverse complement strand
AACCTCGAGATCATCACCGGCACAGGACGCGTGGTGTCGCGCGTGACCTCGACCTACCTGTGCCGTTGCGGCGGCAGCGGCAACAAGCCCTTCTGCGACGGCACGCACGCGAAGATCGGCTTCAGGTCCGACTGAGGACTCACCGCGCTCCCGGTGCGGCGCGCAGCGACAGCCGCGTGACCGAGCGGCTGAACTCCTCGACGTCTGCCGCGTGGGGTCCCGCCGTCGGCGGCCCGTAGCGCAGCTGTGCGTACCGATTGAGGAGCGGCCCGACGGCCGGCTCGAGATCCGGCCGATGCGCAATCACCGCGGCGGCAAAGCTCAATGGCCCCTGGTGCGGCTCCCGTGGTGGTGCGACGCGCGCGAGCTTCCTGCAGAGCCGCGCGTAGGCGCGGGCGAGCGCGTCGGGCCGCACCGGGCGGACGCTCCTGCCGACCTGCCAGGCGATGATCGCGAGCCAGCCGCACAGCGCCAGCATGAAAGCCCAGCCGAGGTGGCGCGCATCGGGGGAGTGCACGCCGAGGCGCCCGAGCAGGTCGAGCTGCGCGCTGTAGTCGAACCTCACCACGTGGCTGGTCCACCACCCATCGGCGGCGTCCCAGCGCTGCAGCAACGCGGTGAGCCAGGGCGAGGCGTGCAGCAGCCGCTGCCGGACCGAGAGCGCATCGGGCATCAGGTCGAGGATCCCCCGGCGCAGCCGCTCGGGTGCGACTGCCGCGGTCGGATCGACGCGCGTCCAGCCACGACCCTCGAGCCAGACCTCGGCCCACGCGTGCGCATCCGACTGACGCACGATCAGGTAGCCGCCGATGGGATTCCATTCCCCGCCGAGATAACCCGTCACTATGCGCGCGGGCACCCCGGCGGCGCGCATCAACACGACGAAGGCGGACGCGTAGTGACCGCAGAAGCCCTCGCGGGTGTCGAAGAGGAACTCATCGATCGCGTCCGGACCGAGCCGCTCGGGAGTCGTCGTGTAGGTGAAGCCGCCGGCGCGCAGGTAGCCGAGCACCGCCTGCACGAAGGCGTAGTCGGAGCCCGCTTGCGCGCGCAGCGACTCGGCGAGCGCGCGCGTGCGCGGATTGCCGGCGGACGGCAGGCGGCTGTCCTGGCGCTCCTCGGCGGCGGCGAGCGGCCTGACCGCGCGTGTGCGGGTATAGGAGAGCGCCTCGTAGGAGATCGGCTCGCTGACCGGCTCGCTGGCGAGGAGCTGGTAGTCGTAGCTGAGGAGCACGTGGGCAGCGGACGGGGGTTGCACCGGCGTGTCGAGCGCCAGCCACCAGCGCTGCCGGCTCGGTTCGAGCGTGACGCGATAACGGTACGCTGTGCCGAGGAATTCGAGCGGCTCGCGGGTGCGCAATTCACCGTGCGTGCCCCGCCAGGTCTCGCCGTCGAAAGCGTGCAGCACCGGGCCGCGCCAGTAACGCTCCTCGGGCGGCGGTGCGGTGCCGATGAAACGTACCCGGAAGGCAGGATCGTAGCTCGTGACCAGCTCCGAGATGCTGCCGGGGCTCATGCTGTCGGAGAGCCCGGTGAGCGCTTGCTCACCGCGCGGGATTGCCCAGAAGGCGCCGGCGAGCCGCGGGAAGAACAGGAACAGCAGCAGCGCGAGCGGCAGGGCAAGCAACAGTGCCTTGCCCGCGAGCCTGAGCGCCGCGGACGCGCTGCACTCGGGCGCCGCGATGAGGGCGAGCGCGGCACAGCACACCCAGGCTTCTAGCGCATAGAGCGGCGCGCGCGCGAGATCCTCGCGGTCGAGGCACGCCGCGAGCAGCAGGAACAATGCCGTTCCCACGATGACGAACTCATCGCGCGGAGTGCGGGTCTCGAGCAGCTTCAACCCCGCCATCAGCATGAGGAGCGTGGTGCCGGCGGTGATCCCGTTCAGCGTATGAAACCGGACGAGCACGATCGCCACCAGCGCAACTGCCAGCACCGCGCGCATCGCGATCGGCGGGTACCAGGTGGCCGTGCGTGCCGTGGCCACTCGCCACACGATGAGCGCGAGCGCGATGCTCGCTGCCCAGGCCGGCGCGTGGTCGGCGTGCAGCAGCACCCCGCCGGCGAAGGCGCCGCACGCCCATACGAGCGGCCGCAGCGCGGGCTGCGATGTGTCGGCCGCCGGCGCCGCGGGAGCCACGGCTAGCGGCCGTCCTCGAGGCCGAACGTGGCGAGCGCCGCGAGGCAGCGATGCCGGTGCGCGGGCCCGCGGTCGGGCGCGAGCCGTAACGCAGGCAGTATCAGGCCGTAGCGCTCCCCGCGCGCCTCGGCATCGACCACCCAGCGCGCGAGCTGCGACAGCCGTGTCTCGACGTCACGCGGGGCGAGCGAGGCGAATTCGAACATCCGCAGCTCCGATTCCCCCTGCGCGTACTCCTTGACCAGCAGTGGCGCCTCACGCGCGTACGCCTTCCAGTCGACCTGACGCGGAGAGTCACCGTCGCGAAAGGGCCGCAGCCCCGCCCACTCGTCCGCACCCGCGCCGGGGAGCGAGCGTGTGCCGGATCTGCGCCCGGCGTACCCCGGCATGGGGAGCGCGCCGCGCGGGCGCGGATACACCAGCATCTCGATCGGTGTATGCATCCAGGTCCAGGCACGGAACAGCCCGAAGGGATAGGCGGTCGCGAGGCGCACCCGCTCGAGTCGCACGATGCCGCGCGCCGTCGCGGGGAGCGGCAGCTCGAGTCGCCGCCGCCCGCCGGCCGGCAGGCTGGCGACGCTGAGCGCTCCCTCGGCGAGTGCGCCTTCGAGCCGCGGCCGCGCCTCGCCGGCGCCGCTCGCGAGCGTGACGTGGACGGCTCCGGTGCCGCCGGCGAATACGGCCGGCGCGAGGCAGGAGGTGACCTCGGTGCCGAGAAGGTTGCGATGGCACTGCTGCATCACCACCAGCGCGAATGCCCCGAGGAGGAACGTCAGGAAGAGCGCGAGGCTGTTGGCGTAGTTCATCCCCGCGATCAGCATGAGCAGCAGGAGCCCGGCGA
>DATIZW010000073.1:0-5498 GCA_035516875.1 Steroidobacteraceae bacterium | reverse complement strand
CGCGCTCACCGACCTCACCGTCGAGGCGCGGCTGATCGCGAGCCTCGCCGAGGTCGAGATCAAGACACTGCCCTGCCGGATCGCGGCGCTCACGCCGCTCGCTGCCGACGTGATGCAGCTGCTGCTGCGGCTGCCGGCGGTGGAGCGGCTGCGCTTTCAGCCCGGGCAGTACCTCGACGTGCTGCTCGCAGGCGGCCGGCGGCGCAGTTTCTCCATCGCGAGCCCGCCGCACGACAGCGCCCTGCTGGAGCTGCACGTGCGGCGCGTAAGCGGGGGTGGCTTCACACAGCGGTTGTTTGCCTCGGCGGGCGAGGTGGCGCGAGCGCTGCAACCGGGCGCGACAGCCGACCCTGCGGCGGAGGAGACGGACGACGCCGCCGCGCCGCTTCGCGTCGGGTCGCTGCTGCGCATCGAGGGACCGATCGGCCAGTTCGTCTATCGCGACGAGCCGCGACCGGCGCTCATGATTGCCGGCGGCACCGGGTTTGCGCCGCTGAAGTCGATGCTGCGCCACGCCCTCGAGCGTGGCAGCGGACGCGTCATTCATCTCTACTGGGGTGCGCGCCACGTGCGCGACGTGTACGAGGAATCGCTGGTGCTCGGATGGGCGCGCCGCTTCCCGCAGCTCACCTTCACCGCCGTGCTCTCGGAGCCCTCGCCTGCCGAAGCGGCCCATCACCGCAGCGGCTGGGTGCACGAAGCCGTGCTCGCCGACTATCCGGACCTCAGTGGGTTCGATGTCTACGCGGCGGGTCCGCCGGCCATGATCGAGGCGATCCGCAGCGGCTTCCCGCGCCACGGCCTCGCCCCCGGGCGGCTGTACTTCGACTCATTCGATTACGCGCCCGACGCCGCGCGGCGTTAACCCTGGACAGCGCGCGGCGCTAACCTTGAAAGATGAGCAGCACGTAGCTGACGAACAGCAGCACGTGCACCACCCCCTGCAGTGCGTTGGTGCGTCCGCTGCCGAAGGTGACCACGCTCAGGAGCAGCGTCAGCAGCAGCAGCACGAAATCCGAGTGCTCGACCCCGAGCACCAGCCGCCGTGCGGTGAAGTGACTGACGAGCAGCATGGTCGGGACGGTGAGACCGATGGTGGACAGCACCGAGCCGAGGAGGATGTTGACGCTGCGCTGCAGGTGGTTGGCGCGCGCCGCGCGGACGGCGCCGATCGCTTCAGGCGTCGCCACCAGCACCGCGATGATGACCCCACCGAGGGCTACGGGTGCGCGCCACGAGCGGATCATGTAGTCGAGCGGCATCGCGAAGCGTTCGGCGAGGTAGACGACCGGCACCATGTAGCCGAGCAGCAGCGCCGCTGAATACCACGCCGGGGGCGCGCCGCCGGGCGACGGCTCGCCGCCCGCTTCCTCGGCGCCGTCGGCCGTGAAGAATCCGCGGTGCCGTCCGGTCTGGATCAGGAGGAACGCGCCGTACAGGCCGAGCGACAGCAGCGCGAGGGCCGACTCCTGCGTGAACGACAGCGTCGGCCCGGGGGTCGTGATCGTATAGCCGGGCAGGATGAGGCTCATCATCGCCAGCGGAATGATGACGCCGAGGTAGGCGTTCGCCCCCTGGAAATTGTAAGTCTGCTCGCGGTGCCGCCAGCCTCCGAGCAGCAGCGACAGCCCGATGAGTCCGTTCAGGATCAGCATGAGGACGGCAAAGATCGTGTCGCGCACCAGCGTCGGCTCCCCGCCGTGCGTCATGACGAAGGAGATGCTCACCGCCTCGATCGCGGTCACCGACAAGGTCAGTATCAGCGTGCCGAAAGGTTCGCCGAGACGCTCGGCGAGCTCGTCGGCGTGACGCACCACGGCCAGTGCGCAGCCGAGAATCGCCACGAACAGCCAGCCGAACATCGACAGCAGCCACAGCGGCTGCGACAGATCCGCGAGCAGCGTGTCGCCGGCCACCAGGAACGCCAGTGCGCTCACGAGGCCGACGCCGAGGAACCACTCCTGACGCACAAGCCCGGCGGCCCACGGGCGCGCCGCCAGGCGCGAGGTCGTCGTCGGGTCCGGCACGCTGCGGATTGTAGCGGCAGCCTGTATTCTTAACGACGCCGTTATGAGCGCGAGTGCTACAAAGACCCATGCGGCAATAACCGGCTGGGGCAAGTGCCTTCCCCCGGCGGTGCTCACCAACCAGGACCTGTCGACGCTCCTGGACACCAGCGACGAGTGGATCGTGAGCCGCACGGGTATCCGCGAGCGGCGCATTTCCCACGTCGGCCTTGGGGAGCTCGCCTACGTGGCCGCCGTGCGGGCGCTCGCCGCCGCGGGTCTCGCCGGCAGCGCGGTCGAGCTCGTCGTATTCGGCACCTGCAGCCACGAGGACCAGGTGCCGAACATGGCCTCCGGTGTGCAGCTGCGCATCGGCGCGATCGGGGCGGGCGCCTTCGATATCAATACCGCCTGCACCAGCTTTCTCTACGGGCTGTCGGCCGCCACCGCGCTGATCCGCAGTCACGTGGTACGCAATGCCCTGGTGATCGGCGCCGAGCTCATCTCGCCGTTCATGGACTGGAGCGACCGCAACGTCGCCGTGCTCTTCGGCGATGGCGCGGCAGCGGTGGTGCTCGAGGCCAGCGCTCGCGAGGAAGGGGTGCTCGCCGAGAAACTCGGCTGCGACGCCGAGGCGCGCGAGATCCTGCGGGTGCAGGGCATGGGCGGTCGCTATGCCAATCGCGGCGTGCTCTATGGCATCACGCGCTGGCAGTTCGAGGGCCAGGACATCTTCAGGCGCGCCGTGCAGGGCATGGCGGCGGCGTGCGAGGAAGCGCTCGCACGCGGGCAATCGAGCGCCGCAGACGTCAGTCTCGTCGTGCCGCACCAGGCGAACCTGCGCATCATCGAGGCGGTCGCGCGACGCGTCCACGTGCCCATGGAGCGCGTCTACGTCAACATCGAGCGCTACGGCAATATGTCGGCTGCCACGGTCGCGGTGGCGCTATGCGAGGCGCTCGAGGAGGGCCGGGTTGTTCCCGGGGCACTGCTGCTGTTGCCGGGGTTCGGCGGGGGCCTCACCTACTGCGCGCACCTCGTGCGCTGGGGCAGCCGCACGCGGCCACTTGGCACCAGCAGCGTCGAGCTGCCGCCGAACGAGCGCTCCGCGCTCGCGATCCTGCGCGATCTGCACGAGCGTAAGCTCACGCCCTCGACCCGCGCCGCGACCGGCACGCCGTTCGACTAGCGCGCCCGCGTGCGCGCTCTGCGCTCAACGCTTCGCGGCGCGCTTGGCCTTTTTCTTGTGCTTCGCCGGATCCTTGGGCCGCGACTTGCCGAAGGAGCCCTGATAGATCTTGCCGCGGCGGGTTCTGTGATCGCCCTTACCCATGAGACACAACTCTCCAGCCGAGATCAGACTCATGAAAAAGGCCGGCCGCCGATGCCCAAGGCATGGACGGCCGGCCTGTAACAGCCTTGACGGTTACCAGCGCTTCGGCGCGCCACCGCCGCGGTTGCCGCCGGCGCCGCGCTCCTGGGCCTCGTTGACGCGCAGCGGGCGTCCGCCCAGCTCCTTGCCATTGAGGTTCTGGATCGCGCGCGAGGCATCAGCACGCGACATCTCGACGAAGCCGAAGCCGCGCGGGCGGCCGGTGTCGCGATCAGTGATGATGCTCACCGACTCGACCGTGCCGTGCTGCGCAAACAGCTCCCGGACCTCGGCGTCAGTGGCGGAGAATGGCAAGTTGCCAACATAGATCTTCGTCATGCAGTCAGACTCCTGAATCCAATCGATACCAGCAGGAGCGCATGCCGAGAATCGCACTGATGATCGGCGCACACACTGCCACCTGGTCGGGAACGATTCGGCTTTTCAGACTCGGAAGCCAACTCGCAGTGTTACGGCGGGCGGCAGGCGGCAGGAAAGGGAAAGGTCACGAACCGGCGCGGACGATACCGCAAGCGGCGTGCGGGGCACAAGCCGCAGTTGCGCCTCGGCAGCCGCTTCGGTCTCGGCGCGCGCTCCCGAACGGTCGCAGGCGCGATCGAGGCAAACGACGGTGAGCGCCACGGCGAGCCCGGCGGCGACCGCGCCCAAGGGACGGTTGAAGATGAACACGGCCCGTCACCTGCTTTCGCTCACCGCCGGCAGCCGCGGCGACCCACCGCACTCTAGGCCGGCACATCGTCCGTAAAAACAAGCTAATCACGAATTTATTGTTCTGGAATAACGTACAATCAGTGGCGCATGGATCAGCTGACGTGCATGCGAAGTTTCCTGCGGGTCGCGGATCTGCACTCCTTCACGCGCGCCGCAGATGCGCTCGGGCTGTCGCGCGCGGTCGTCAGCACGCACGTCGCCGAGCTCGAAAGACACCTGCGCTGCCAGCTGTTCCATCGCACCACGCGGCGCGTCGGCCTGACGAGCGACGGCGCGGAGTACCTCGGGCGCTGCCAGCGCATCCTCGCCGAGCTCGAGGCCGCGGACGAGGCGGTGCGTGGCACACGGCTCGCGGTGCAGGGACGGCTGCGCGTCGACGTGCCGGTGGAGTTCGGCCGCGCGCTGCTGATCCCGGCCTTGCCCAAGTTCACTGCGCGCTACCCGGACCTGCACCTCGAGGTGCAGTTCAACGACCGCGTCGTCGATCTCATCGCGGAGGAAATCGACCTGGTGGTGCGCGTCGGCGCGGTGCGCGAGCCGCACCTCGTTGCGCGACGCGTGGTGGCGACGCGCCTGCTGACCTGTGCATCGCCCGAGTACCTGCGTGCCCACGGGGCGCCGGCACTGCCGCAGGACCTGCGCCGCCACAAGCTGGTCGGTTACCTGCCCACCGGCACCCGCCGGCCGCATCGCTGGCTGTTCCAGCGCGGCGCGGAGCGCCAGCGCCTCAGTCTGCCGTTCAACATCGCGTTCAACTCCGCGGAGGCCGAGATTCGCGCGGCCATCCGCGGTGCGGGCGTGGTGCAGGCGATGGACATGATCGTCGCCGAAGCGCTGGCGCTCGGGCGGCTGCAGGTCGTGCTGCCCGACTGGTCGGCGCCAGGGAAGCCGATCTCCGTCGTGTGCCGCGCGGCACTGCGCGACTCGCCGAAGATCCGCGTGTTCGCCGACTTCGCCGCGGAGCTGCTGCGCCATTACCGCCAGCGCGTCGACGCGCTGCTCGAATCCCCGCACTGAGGGGGCGCGCTCGCGCGGCGCGAGCCGCTCAGCCGGTCGTGCGCCCGGCCAGCCGATCGAGCGCGCGGATCTGCCGCACCGTCGAGTCCGAGTCGGGCAGCAGCTGATTCGCCTGGCGCACGAAGGCCGGCACGTCGGCAGCGGCGAGCGGCGGACTGATGAGGTAGCCCTGGGCGAAGTCGCATCCCAGGCGCCGCAGCAGATTCCACGCCGCCGGGTCCTCGACGCCCTCCGCGACCACCTTCAGCCCCATGCTGTGTCCGAGCTCGATGGTCGACGTCACGATGGTGACGGCGCCGGTGTCGGCCTGAGAGATGAAGGAGCGATCGATCTTCAGCTCGTCCACCGGCAGCACCGACAGCTGCGACAAG